>JAODNF010000194.1 GCA_025464915.1 Frankiales bacterium
GCCGGTGGGGCGGTGGGTGCCGGTGGGGCGGTGGGTGCCGGTGGGGCGGTGGCGGCCGGAGTGGCGGCCGGGGCGCCGTTCCCGGTGTCCGGGACGTAGTCGGCGAGGAACGCCCGCCAGGTCTCCGGGACGCTCTGAGGGTCCTTCCGGAAGTCCTCGTAGAGCTCCTGGATGTACCACTCGTTCGCCCCGAAGTCGGGGTTGCCGCTGTTGTGCTGTCCGGTCTGCTGCCCAGGTTGAGCTGACACGCTGAGAACGCCGCCTCGTGGAGTTGGTCAAGTGGCTGGCTGCCGAAAGGCAAGGCTACTCGCGTGCAGCAGCACCCGGGGCACGGCCCACGCGTGGCGCGCGCCTCGCCTGGAAGGGCACAGCCCGGGCGCGAACAGGCTCGGGGTCGGAGGTCCTGGAGCTCTTCGGCACCTCCGAGGTCTCCCAGCGTCTCGAGATCCGAATGATGCCGACGCGCACCAGCAGCAAGCCCGAGTCCTGACAGACTGGGCCGGTGCGCCGCCTCCCTGCAGCCCTGGCCCTGACCGCGCTCGCCCTCGCTGGCTGCAGCGGCGGCTCCACGAAGGGCTCGGCCCCGACCCCGACCGTCGCGGCCACCACCGCGGCGCCGACCCCGGGCACGTCGCAGCAGGCGACGAGCGCCCCGACCAGCGCGGCGCCGAGGCCGGCGGCACTGAGCTGGCGCGGGTGCGGCAGTGGTTTCCAGTGCGCCACCCTGACCGTCCCGCTGGACCCGACGAAGCCGGCGCTGGGCAACGTGGGCATCGCCATCACGCGGCACAAGGCGACCGGCAGCAAGATCGGCTCGCTGCTGGTGAACCCCGGTGGCCCCGGTGCGTCGGCAGTGGGGTTCCTGAAGGCCACCTACACGTCGTACCCCTCGACCTTGCGCCAGCACTTCGACCTGGCGGCCTTCGACCCTCGCGGTGTCGGGCTGACCGCACCGGTGCGGTGCCTGTCGACGTCGCAGCTCGACGCCTACTTCCACATCGACCCGGCCCCGGACACCGACACCGAGAAGGCAGCGCTGACCGCGGGGAACAAGAAGTTCGATGCCGGGTGCGCGAGCCGGTCGGCGCGGGTCCTGCCCTACGTCACGACCAAGATCGTCGCCCAGGACCTGGACCGGGTCCGTGCCGCCCTCGGTGACGCGAAGCTGACCTACCTCGGCTACTCCTACGGCACCGCGATCGGGGCCTCCTACCTCGACCAGTTCCCGACGCACGTCCGGGCGATGGTGCTCGACGGCGCGCTCGACCCGACCAGCAGCTGGGACCAGCTGCTCGCAGGTCAGAGCAAGGGCTTCGACGTGGCACTGGGCGCCTTCCTCGCGAACTGCCAGGCCACCAGCTGCGCCTTCCGGAAGTCGGTGTCGGGCGACCTCACCGCGGCCTTCGACGCCTTGGCCGCCAAGGTCGAGTCGCACCCGCTGCCGGGCAGCGGCTCGCGCACCGTCGGGCCGGGGGAGTTCACCCTCGGGGTCGGCGCGGGCCTCTACAGCCGCGGCAACGGCTGGCCGGCGATCGCGCAGGCGCTGGCCGACGCCGAGCACGGCAAGGGCGCCTACCTGCTCGCCCTGAACGACAGCTACCTGGACAGGGACTCCGGCGGGTACGCGAACACCGACGAGGCCAACTTCGCCGTGAACTGCGTCGACCGCCCCTGGCCGCGGACCGAGAAGCCCTACTACGACCTGGCCGCGCAGGTCGCGAAGACCTACCCGCGCTTCGGCCCGGCGATCGCGCTGTCCGGTCTCGGGTGCGCCTACTGGCCCACCCCGGCGACCGGCACGCCCCACAGGGTCACGGGCGCGGGGTCCCCGCCGATCGTGGTCATCGGGACCACCCGCGACCCGGCCACCCCCTACGTGTGGGCGCAGTCGCTGGCCAAGCAGCTCGACCACGGCGTGCTCCTCACGCACGAGGGTGACGGGCACACGGTGTTCCGCAACGGTGCCCCCAACTGCATCATCCGGCCGGTCGACGACTACTTGGTGAGCCTGAAGGTTCCCGCCACCTCGACCTGCTGATCGCGCGTGGTCCGGCCGAGAGCGGGTAGGGGCGACACAGGCGGTTCACAGTCGCTGTTCACCTCCAGGGGTGACACTGTCCCCTCCAGTACGGCCCGCTGCCCGTCGAAGGAGACGTGTGACCGCCCTTCACGGCATCGAGATGCCGCCCCTGCGCTCCATGATCGGACGCATCGGGTTCCAGGTGGTCGAGGCGACGCTCATCCCCGCCGCCATCTTCTGGGGGATGCTGCACCTGACCGGTCTCGTGCTGGCGCTGGTCTCCGGCCTGGCCTGGTGCTACCTGATGATCGCCCGGCGCTGGCTCAAGGGCGGCGCGCTCCCTGCAGTCCTGATGCTGGCGGCCCTGCTGTTCACGACCCGTACGGGCGTCGCGCTCGCCTACCACTCGACGTTCGTCTACCTGCTCACGCCGACGATCAACGCCTTCGTGATCGCGGCCGCCTTCCTCGGGTCCGCCGTCGTCGGCCGGCCGCTGACCGCCCGCTTCGCGCAGGACTTCGTCGGCCTGCCGTCCCACGTCACGGCGCTGGTGCGCGTGCACCGCGCCCTGCGGCTGCTCTGCGGGGTCTGGGCGCTCGCCAACGTCGTCAACGGCTGGGTGGCGCTGCAGCTGCTCGTCGCCGACCGCTACGACGCCGTTATGCTCGCCCGCTCGGTCCTGACCCCCGTGCTGACGTCGCTCGCTGTCGCCTGCTGCGTCCTGCTCGGCCGCCGCGCCCTGCGCCAGGAGGGCATCCACCTGCACCTGCGCTGGCGCGACGCCTGACCCGTCCGCGAATGGACACTGCGCTGCGGTTTCAGCGCCGAATTCCGCAGCGCTGTGTCCATTCGCGGGGGACCCGTTAGCGGTCTGCGAGGCGGACGACGAAGGCCTGGCCTGACCAGGTGGCGTCGATGGCGCAGACCTTGACGTCCACCCGGCCGTGCTCGAGCCCGAACCCCCGCACGACGTTGTCGTCGAGGTCGGTCGGCACGCCGCTCGCCCTCTTGGGCCAGCAGACCCAGAGCCGCCCTGCGGGCGTGACGCGCTCGTGCAGCACCGGCCACCGCTTCGCCAGGCGTGCCAGGTCGGGGGCGAACAGCAGAGCCACGTCGTACGTCGTCACGGCCCTCGTCGACACCGGCACTCCCAGGTCGAAGCCGGCCGGCGCGCCGTCGAGCAGCACCCTGGAGCCCTCCGAGATGCCCAGCTTCTGCGGGAGCGGAGTGCCGGAGTAGCCCGTCGTCACCCTCGGAAGTGAACCACGGTTTACAGTATCGGCATGCAGCGTTCCCTCTACGAGTCCGAGCACGACGCCTTCCGCGACAGCGTGCGCGCCTTCTGCGAGAAGCAGATCGCGCCGCACCACCCGGACTGGGAGAAGGCGGGGATCGTGCCGCGCGAGCTCTGGATCGAGGCCGGCAAGCAGGGCTTCCTCGGCACGGACGTCCCGGAGCAGTACGGCGGTGGCGGCGTGAAGGACTTCCGCTACAACGCGGTGGTCGGTGAGGAGGTCACCCGGGTCGGTGGTTCCGGCGTCGGCTTCACGCTCCACAACGACGTGGTGGCCCCCTACCTGCTGAAGCTCGGCACCGACGAGCAGAAGGAGCGGTGGCTCCCGGGCTTCTGCAGCGGCGAGCTCATCACGGCCATCGCGATGACCGAGCCCGGAACAGGGTCGGACCTGCAGGGCATCAAGACGTCCGCCAAGAAGGACGGCGACGACTGGGTCGTCAACGGGTCCAAGACCTTCATCACCAACGGCATCAACGCCGACCTCGTGATCGTCGTCGCGCAGACCGACCCGTCGGCCGGAGCCCGCGGGTTCAGCCTGCTCGTGATCGAGCGCGACATGCCCGGCTTCGGCCGTGGTCGCAACCTCGAGAAGGTCGGCATGAAGGCGCAGGACACCGCGGAGCTGTTCTTCGACAACGTGCGGGTGCCCGGCACGAACCTGCTCGGCACCGAGGGCATGGGCTTCCTGCACCTCTTGGACTGCCTGCCGCATGAGCGCCTCAGCATCGCCGTCGTCGCCGTCGCGGCCGCCCGCAAGGTCCTCGACATGACGGTGGACTACTGCAAGGAGCGCAAGGCGTTCAGCAAGCCGATCGGCTCCTTCCAGAACACCCGGTTCGTGCTGGCTGAGCTCGAGACCGAGGTCTGCATCGCTGAGCAGTACATCGACCGCGCGGTCAGCGAGCACAACGCCGGGCGGTTCGACGTCAAGGACGCGGCGATGGCGAAGTGGTGGACGACCGAGCTCCAGACCAAGGTCGTCGACCGCTGCGTGCAGCTGCACGGCGGCTACGGCTACATGCTCGAGTACCCGGTCGCGAAGGCCTACATCGACTGCCGCGTGCAGACCATCTACGGCGGCACCACCGAGATCATGAAGGAGATCATCGGCCGGTCGCTCGGTGTCTGACGTCGGGTCCTACGAGGCCCAGCTCCGGTCCGGGAGGGCAGAGCGCCAGCCCGGCGCCCTGCCGCCGCACTACCCCTCGTGCTTCGGCTGCGGGCCGGAGTCGGAGTACGGCCTACACCTGGTCACGCGCCTGGTCGGGGACGAGCTGCGGGCGACGTACACGTTCTCGGCCAGGCACGCCGGGGCCCCGGGCATCGCGCACGGCGGCTCCGTCGCGGCCCTCGTCGACGACCTGTGCGGGTTCTCGCTGTTCATCATCCGCAAGGCCGCCGTGACCCGGAAGCTGGAGGTCGAGTACCTCAAGCCCGTGCTGGTGGGTGTGCCCTACGACGTCGTCGGCAAGGTCGACCGCATCGAGGGCCGCAAGGTGTTCGTCAGCGCGGAGGGGACGAGCCCCGAGGGCGTGCTGACGTTCCGCGGGAACGCGCTGTTCCTCGTCGTCGACCTGAGCCACTTCGACCAGGGCATGCAGTCGAGCGGCGACGCGCCACCCGTCGCTTTCTAGGTCAGCCGAATGGTGCGGTGCCCGGCGCGCTTGGCCTCGTACAGCGACCGGTCCGCCCGCTGCCGCAGCTCACGGCCGTCGTCGCCCGAGAGCAGGCCGGCGCTGCCGATGCTGACGCCGACGCCCATGGCCGCGCCGACCTCGAGCACCCTTGCGCGCAGTCGCTCGGCGAGCAACGAGGTCTCCGTGTCGTCGGCGCCGGGCACGACGACAGCGAACTCGTCACCGCCCACCCGCCCGACCAGGTCCTCGTCGCGGACCACCTCGCGCAGCGCGGTCCCGAGGGACGCCAGCAGCTCGTCAGCGACGACGTGGCCGAAGGTGTCGTTTGCCTTCTTGAAGTCGTCCAGGTCGAGCATCAGCATGCCGAGCGGCGTGCGGGTCCGGTGCGCCCTGGCGACCGACTCCTCGACCTGCGCGACGAAGGCGGTGTGGTTGAGGCAGCCGGTAAGGCCGTCGTGGCAGGCCTGCCAGCGGAGCTGCTCGGTGAGCTGCTCCTGAGCCTCCAACGAGGCGCGCAGCCGGCCGGCGGTCAGGCTGCAGGTCGCGGCGATGATGAACAGCGCGGAGACGGTCAGCACGCCCGTCCACGCCCCGGGGGAGCCGTACAGGCAGGTGAGCACGTAGAGACCGGCAGTCGCGGCGCCCATCACCATCGCCCCGGTGCGACCGAAGCCGCTCGCGGTGAAGACCAGCGACGCGGTGAACAGCAGCGCCAGCGGGGAGGAGCCGCCGCCGTCCAGCAGCACCGACCCCGTCACCGCCACGAGCAGCGAGGCGCTCCAGGCGTACAGGTAGCGCTCGCGGTGAGGACCCGTCAGCCGCTGCGTGACAGGTGGGCTGATCATGAGCGGGCTGGTCAGCACGGCGAGCAGGCCGATGAGGGTGATGGCGAGCCGGTGCGGCTGCGACCAGGTCAGCGCCGAGTAGGCCAGACCGACCAGCGAGCACACCGTCGTCGAGGCCACGCCCAGCCGGACATGGCCTCTCCAGAACGAGTCGCTCAGGGGCACCTGGTTCAGATCGGCCACGGCAGGGCGCTCCTGACGGGCTGACGGCGCGGTCACGCTGCTCCGAACGGGTGAAGGAGTCGGACATCGAGGCGCAATTCCGATCGGTACTATACTGGTTGGTACAGTGGCGGGATGGGCAACCCCTTCCACTACGGCACACCGGTCACCGGCGCCCAGTTCGCGGGTCGGAAGGAGGAGCTCCGTGCCCTCACGTCCCGGATGCGGGACGGCATCAACGTCGTCGTCGCGTCTCCCCGTCGCTACGGCAAGACCTCCCTCATCGGCAAGGCCGGCGCCGAGCTCGAGAGGTCGGGGGCCGCGGTCGTCCAGGTGAACGTGCTGCGCTGCCGAGACCTGCCGACCCTCGCCTCGCAGCTGCTCACCCACGCCTACCGGGCCAAGCACGGCGGCTGGCACCGCCTCAAGCACGGGGTCCCGGACTTCGTACGACGCTTCCGCGTCAGTCCGGCGCTGGGCTTCGACGCATCGGGGATGCCGAAGTTCACGTTCGCCCCCACGATGACGAGCACCGATGCCGACGCGGTCCTCGCCGACGTCTACGCCCTCCTGGCGGAGCTCTCGGCGAAGGCCCCTGCGGTCCTGGTTCTCGACGAGTTCCAGGCGATCGCCGACCTCGGCGACCACCTGCCCGGCCTGTTCAAGGCCCTTGCCGACGAGCACCCTTCGGTGTCGCTGGTCGTTGCCGGGTCGAAGAAGCACCTCATGGAGCGACTGGTCACCACGCGCGACGCGCCGCTCTTCGGGATGGCCGAGCACCTCGCCCTCGACGTCCTGCCCGCCGACGTGATGACCGCCTTCGTCGTACGACGGTCGCGAGCCGGTGGGAAGGACATGCCCAAGCCGGTGGCAGATCTCCTGGTTGAGCTGTCGGGGCCGGTGCCGAACGATGTGCAGCACCTCGCGTACGAGGTCTTCGACGTCGCGGGCGCGACGGTCACGGCTGCCGACGTCGAGGCCGGTCTGCAGCGGGCCGTCCAGCACGAGGCCGGACTGCACGCCGACCGCTTCGAAGCGCTGTCACCGGGGCAGCGCCGGGTGGTGGCGCAGCTCGCCGTCGAACCCACGTCCCAACCGCTGTCCGCGTCGTTCGTCCGTCAGGTCCGGTTGGCCAACAGCTCCTCGGTGCGCAAGGCCCTCGAGGTGCTGGTCGCCGACGAGCTCGTCGTCCAGCGGGACGGCTCCTACCGCGTCGCTGACCCGTTCTTCGCCGCCTGGCTGCGAGGGTGAGCGACGTGCCGGACGACTTGCGCTCCTCGCTCCGCTCTCGCGTCGGTCAGCCGATGGGGCCTTCGCTGGTCGCTCCGGACCCGGTCAACGCGCCGATGATCCGGCACTGGGTCGATGCGCTCGATGACCGCAACCCCTTGTACGCCAGCTGCTCTGTCGCTCCGCCGGCCATGCTGCAGACCTGGACGATGGGCCGGCCGACGATCCAGGGGATCGGCGCGCGCGGAGGCGCGCCCGGCGCGGTCGACCCCACGAGCGTGCTCGCCGTGCTGGCCGCCGAGGGCTACACCGGGACGCTCGCGACGAACACCGTCCTGACGTTCGACCGCTACCTCGAGCTCGGCGACGTCGTGTCGACCGACAGCGTCCTCGCCTCGGTCGGGGAGCAGAAGCACACCGGCCTCGGCAAGGGCTACTTCATCTCCTGGTCCAACACCTGGACCGACGCCTCGGGCGAGGTGGTCGGCTCCCAGCTGTTCACGGTCCTCAAGTTCGCGCCCGGCCCGCCGCCGGAGTCGCGTGGTGCGCGTGAGGCGAAGCCGGTCCCCGAGCCGTCGGGGGAGGAGCTCCCGCCGCTCGACCTGGACGTCACGCCGACGCTGATCGTCGCCGGCGCCCTCGCGACCCGCGACTTCATGCCGGTTCACCACGACCGTGACTACGCCCAGGCCCAGGGGGCCCCCGACATCTTCATGAGCATCCTCACCAGCAACGGGTACGTCAGCCGGTTCGTCACCGACTGGGCCGGCCCCTCAGCCCGGCTGACGCGCATCTCGACGCGGCTGGGCGCACCAGCCGTCCCCGGCAACCCCCTCGCGTTCCGCGGTCGCCTGGTCGCGAACGGCGAGGTGCTTGTCACGGCCGGCAGCGCCCTCGGCAACCACCTGACGTCCACAGTCCACCTGACCCGCTAGTCGCGGCACGACGCCTCCGCCTGCCCGAGGCTGCGGGCCGGCTGGATCGTTCCGCGAGGCTCGGTCGGCTGACTGTGCGGCAGCGCCGCGTGACGGCGAGCCTGGATCCCGCACAGTGCCCGCGGGGGCCGCGAAAAGTGCCCCCGGCAGGATTCGAACCTGCGCTTCTTCCTCCGGAGGGAAGCACTCTATCCCCTGAGCTACGGGGGCTCGGGACCGTTCGAGGCTAGCAGTCGCGACCATGTGTGTAGGTTCCGTGACGTGCCTGGCAGCCTCGGTCGTGTCCTTGTGGTCGACGACGACGACGTCATCCGTCAGCTGATCACCGTGAACCTGGAGCTCGAGGGCTTCGAGGTCTCGACCGCGGTCGACGGGCAGGACTGCCTCGACAAGGTCAAGGAGGTCGACCCGGTCGTCATCACCCTCGACATCATGATGCCGAGGATGGACGGCTGGGAGGCCGCGAGCCAGCTCCGGGCGGACCCCGGGACGGCGGGCATCAAGGTGGTCCTCCTGAGCGCGCGCGCCCAGGAGGCGGACCTCCAGCGGGGCAGCCGGATCGGCGTCGACGCCTACCTGACCAAGCCCTTCGACCCCGACGAGCTCATCGCGACGGTGCGACGGCTCGCCGGGCTCCCGGAGGCTTAGCTCTTCTTCGGCGAGGCGCTGGCGGAGGCCGTCGCCTTCGGCGTGGCGGTGCTGGACGGGGCCGGCGACGACGTCGTCGTGACGGAAGCGACCGGGGTCGGGGTCTGGCCCGGGTTGGCGGCGCCGGCCGGCTTGCCCTGGTAGCTGGCGTGGCCGTCGAACCCGATCTCGCCCTTGGTCCTGTCGTCGGTGATGCCGGTGCAGCTGGCACCGACCTCGCGCGTCTGCGGGCCTTGCGTGAAGGTCGTGAGGAACTTCTTGATGCGCGCGTCCGAGACCTTGTCGACGAACAGCTGCTCGCCCCAGGCCTGCAGGCTGACGGCCGACTTCAGGCCAGGGTAGGGGCTCATCATGTGGTAGGCGTCGCCCTTGACCTTGTTGGTCAGGGTGGTGAGGTCGTTGCCCTTCACCTTGTCCGGGTTGTAGGTCACCCAGACGGCACCGTGCTCGAGCGCGTGGACGGCGTGCTCGTTGGCGATGGCGGTCGTGTAGACCTGGCAGGACTGCCACTGCGAGTTGTGGTTGCCGCCGTACGGCGGCTGCGTCGTCTCGTTGGGGTAGTCGATGAACTTGCCGTCGACGTGGTTGGCGTCGAGGCCGTGGTGCTTCTGCAGGCCGGAGATCTGGGTCTCCGCGTAGGCCAGGCTCGAGTGGTCACCGATGCCGACGTGCGTCGCCGAGTAGGCCAGCAGCCCACCGAGGAACAGCACCAGCGCGCCGACGCCGGCAGCGAAGCCCCACGGGAACGGCTTCTTCACCGGGGCGGGCTTGCGCCCGCGCGCCCGCGCGACAGGGTCCTTGCGACTGGCCATGAGAGGTGGGTCCGTCCGGGTTGAGGGGGTGCCGCTGTGCTGATCGGGAGCAGATTAGTAGGTAGAGGCGTCCTAGTAGCCTCACGACGTGACTCCCGTCGAGCTCCAGGACGCCGTGCGCACGGCCGTGCAGGCCTGTGTGGAGAACGGCTCGCTGACGGTGCCGGTTCCCGAGACGGTCGTCGTGGAGCGTCCGAAGGTCAAGGACCACGGGGACTACGCGACCAACGTGGCGCTGACGCTGGCCAAGGCCGCGGGCAGGCCGCCGAGGGACGTCGCGGCGCTCATCGCGGCCCAGCTCGAGGCCGCCGACGGCATCGAGAGCGTCGAGATCGCCGGCCCGGGCTTCCTCAACGTGCGCCTGGCAGGGGCTGCCCTCGCGTCCGTCGTACCCGCCGTGATCGCGGCCGGTGCGGCCTACGGCACCAACGACCAGGCGGCCGGGCAGACCATCAACCTGGAGTTCGTCTCCGCCAACCCGACCGGGCCGATCCACATCGGCGGCGTCCGGTGGGCCGCCGTCGGCGACGCGCTGGCGCGGCTCCTGCAGGCGAGCGGGGCCAAGGTCACGCGGGAGTACTACTTCAACGACCACGGCGCCCAGATCGACCGGTTCGCCCGCTCGCTGCTGGCCTCGGCGAAGGGCGAGCCCGCGCCCGAGGACGGGTACGGCGGTGACTACATCCACGAGATCACCGCTCGGGTCCTCGAGACGCAGCCGGACGCGCTGACCTCGGAGGATCCCCAGGAGGTCTTCCGCTCCGTCGGCGTCGAGCTGATGTTCGCGGAGATCAAGCAGTCCCTCCACGACTTCGGCGTCGACTTCGACGTCTACTTCCACGAGAACCACCTGCACGAGAGCGGCGCCGTCGAGCACGCGATCGACCGGTTGCGCAACCTCGGGCGGATCTACGAGAAGGACGGCGCCGTCTGGCTGCGCACCGAGGACCTCGGTGACGACAAGGACCGCGTCGTCATCAAGAGCGATGGCGTCCCGGCCTACATCTCGGGCGACCTGGCCTACTACCTCGACAAGCGCGAGCGCGGCTTCGACCGGGTCGTGATCATGCTCGGCGCCGACCACTCCGGGTACGTCGGCCGGCTGCAGGCCATGTGCGCCGCCTTCGGCGACACCCCGCGGGTCAACCTCGAGGTGCTGATCGGCCAGCTCGTCAACCTCGTCCGCGACGGGGAGCCGATGCGGATGAGCAAGCGGGCGGGCACGGTCATCTCGCTCGAGGACCTCGTTGAGGCGGTCGGCGTCGACGCAGGGCGGTACGCCCTGGTGCGGTCGTCCGCGGACAGCCAGATCGACATCGACCTCGACCTGTGGGCCCGCAAGACGAGCGACAACCCGGTCTTCTACGTGCAGTACGCCGCGACCCGCGCCGCCTCCGTGCTGCGCAACGCCGCGGACCTCGGCATCGCGCCGGGCGGTGGCCTCGCGCTGCTCACGCACCCCCGGGAGAACGAGCTGCTGCTGGCCCTGGCCGAGTTCCCCCGGGTGGTGGCCCAGGCCGCGGAGCTGCGCGAGCCGCACCGGGTCGCGCGCTACCTCGAGGAGCAGGTCGCCAAGTCCGCGCAGCGGTTCTGGGACGACTGCCAGGTGCTCCCCAAGGGCGACGAGGAGGTGGCCCCGACCGCCGGCCCGCGGCTGCTGCTCTGGCAGGCCACCCGGATCGTCCTCGAGAACGGCCTCGGCCTGCTCGGCGTCAGCGCCCCGGAGCGGATGTGACCCTCGTCGACGGGGTCTGGCCGCAGACGGCGGCCGTCTCCGACGACGGCGTGCTCACTCTGGGCGGGATCGACGTGCGCGACCTCGCCGCCGAGCACGGCACGCCGCTGCTCGTCCTCGATGAGGACGACCTGCGCGCCCGCTGCCGTGCGTGGCGCCAGGCCTTCGAGTCGTGGCCCAACGGCGCGACGGTGGCCTATGCGGGCAAGGCCTTCCTCTCGAAGGCCGTCGTGCGGATCGTGGCGGAGGAGGGCCTCGGTCTCGACGTCTGCACCGGCGGTGAGCTCGCCGTCGCGCTGGCCGCGGGTTTCCCGGCCGGCCGCTTGTGGTTCCACGGCAACAACAAGTCGGTCGCGGAGCTGCAGCGCGCCGTCGACGCGGGCGTCGGGACGATCGTCGTCGACTCCTACGAGGAGATCGTCCGGCTCGCCGCGATCGCCGACGACGAGCAGCCGCAGCGCGTCTACGTCCGGGTCACGCCCGGCGTCGAGGCGCACACCCACGAGTACGTCCAGACCGGCCAGGAGGACCAGAAGTTCGGGTTCTCGCTCGCCAGCGGGGCCGCCGCCGAGGCGGTCCGCCGGGTCATGACGCTGCCCTCCCTCGAGCTGGTCGGCATCCACTGCCACATCGGCAGTCACATCTTCGACACCCACGGCTTCTCGCTCGCCGCGCACCGCATGGTCGAGCTGCTCGCCGCGATCCGTGACGAGCACGCCGTCGAGCTGGCCGAGCTCGACCTCGGCGGCGGGCACGGGATCGCCTACACCGCCGCCGACGACCCGATGTCGACGGCCGACCACGCCTCCGGCCTGCGGGCCATCGTCGAGAAGGAGTGCGCCAACGCCGGCCTGGCCGTGCCACGGGTCGTCGTCGAGCCGGGTCGTGCGGTCGTGGGCCCCACGACGGTGACCCTGTACGAGGTGGGGACCGTGAAGGACCTTCCCGGACTGCGCACCTACGTCTCCGTCGACGGGGGCATGAGCGACAACATCCGCACGGCTCTCTACGACGCGCGCTACACCGCGGTCCTTGCCTCGCGGACGTCCACCGCCGAGCCTCGGAACGTGACCCTCTGCGGCAAGCACTGCGAGAGCGGCGACATCGTCGTGCACGACGTGCCGCTGCCCGCCGACCTCGCGCCGGGTGACCTGGTCGCCGTGCCGGCGTCGGGCGCCTACCACCGCTCGATGGCCTCCAACTACAACCACGTCCCGCGCCCGCCGGTCGTCGCGGTCAAGGACGGTGCGAGTCGCGTCCTCGTCCGCCGTGAGACCGAGGCCGACCTGCTGGCCCTGGACGTCGGATGAACCAGCGCCTGTTCAGCGTCTCCCTGGCCGCCGTGCTCACCGCGATCGGCTTCGCCGTCAGCGCTCTCGGGTGGATCGCCCTCGCGGTGTACGCCGTCCTGGTCGTGGCGCTGGTGACCTTCGCGGTACGGCGGCAGCGGCCCACGGACGACGGCCGTACCTGCTCCTGCTGCACCACGACCGTCTTCACGCCTGTCACGGTCGTCGACGCCGTCGACGTGGTCGAGGTGACGTGACGTGAGGGTCGCCCTGCTCGGCTGCGGCACCGTCGGCACCGAGGTCGTGCGGATGCTGCAGTCCAGCGCCGCCGATCTCGAGGCCCGGGTCGGGGCGCCGCTCGAGCTCGCGGGCATCGCGGTGCGCCGGCTGCAGAAGCGCCGTGACCTCGACGTCCCGGACGAGCTCTTCACGACCGACGCCCTCGAGCTGGTGAGCCGTCCCGACGTCGATCTCGTGGTCGAGGTCATCGGCGGCCTCGAGCCCGCGCGGACGCTGCTGGTGACCGCGCTGTCGGCCGGGAAGTCGGTCGTCACCGCCAACACGGCGCTGCTCGCCGAGGACGGCGCGACCCTGCACCGCGCGGCCTTCGAGGGCAAGGCCGACCTCTACTACG
>JAODNF010000207.1 GCA_025464915.1 Frankiales bacterium
CGATCTGCGCCGGCCCCATGATCGAGAGCAGGAAGCGCTCCCACCTGGAGCCGCCCTGCCCAGCTGCCGTCGGCACGTTCGCACGCGTCATGCCGTCCCTTTCGTTTGTGCACCAACCAACCTGACACTAACCGATAGGGCAGCGATAACCTGCCGCTGTGACGAAGAAGACGGCTGCCCCTGACCCGCTCGCCCTGGACCGCCAGGTCTGCTTCGCCCTCGCGGTGGCCTCGCGCTCGGTGATCGCGGTCTACCGGCCGCTGCTGGAGCCGATGCAGCTCACGCACCCGCAGTACCTGGTGATGCTCGCCCTCTGGGAGCGCTCCCCTCGCTCGGTCAAGGACATGAGCGAGGTGCTCTCGCTCGATCCCGCGACGCTGTCCCCCCTGCTGAAGCGGCTTGAGGCGCTCGGCTACGTCAGTCGGCAGCGAAGCACGGTCGACGAGCGGGTGCTGGTCGTTGCCCTGACGACGTCAGGGACCGCACTGCGCGCCGAGGCGGCGAAGATCCCCCCGGCCGTCGTGGAGCGGCTCGGCATGAGCGAGAAGGAGCTGACAGACCTGCACCGCTCGCTCATCCGCGTCATCGGTGCCGCCCGGTCCGGCCCCGAGCGGCGGCGTGGCACCCGCTGAGGCGATGGTCGCGAAGATCGACATTAGTTAGCGTACTATCTAATAGTGCACTCAAAGATCACGTCCGACAGCCCCGGTAAGAGGGATTGGTACGGACAGGCCGTGCAGCGGGTCGAGGACGAGGCGCGCCGCCTGAAAGCGTCCGTGGACGCGGCGGCGCTCATGCTGAAGACGGCGGCCGAGCAGCACCGAGACGGGGCCGACCTGCCGGACGTGATCGGCCGGCTGGTCGCCGAGGGCGGCCGCACCACCCGTCGGTCCTCAGCGACAGCGTTCGCGGCCTTCGAGGCGGCTGTGACGTCGTACCGGTCCCAGGTGGTGACCGCCCTGGTCGATCAGCACGACATGACGTACACCGAGATCGCTCGCCTGATCGGGGTGTCCAGGCAGATGGTCGCCCGACTTCACCGGATGGATGACCTTGACGTAACCCAGGGTTGCGACCACAGGCTCCCGTGACCACCAGGAGAGGGGATTCGGTGCTGCGCTCGTACCAGGCTCGTGCGGAGCTGGCGGAGGCGCTCATCGCGTCCGCACCTGTTGCCGCCGGCTTCATCGACACCGACTTCCGGCTGCTGCGGGTCAACGACACCCTTGCCACGCTGAACGGCATCTCGGTCGAGCACGACCTCGGCCGGACCGTCGAGGAGGTCCTGCCTGAGCTGTGGCCGGTCTTCGAGCCCCGCTACCGGGCAGTGCTCGAGTGCGGGGAGCTCGTCACCGCCGTCGAGACGGTGAACGGGTCGACGTGGTTCGCCAAGTACTTTCCCGTGCACGTCAAGGGCGAGTTCGCCGGGATCGGCATCATCGGCATCGACATCACGAAGACCAAGGACGCCGAGCGCCTGCGCTCGGTGGTCCTCGACACGATGGCCGAGGGCGTCTTCGCCCTCGACCGCCACGGACAGATCGTCCTGGCGAACCGGTCAGCGGGGTTGCTGCTCGGGTGGCCCGCCGAGGAGCTTCAGGGACGGCCGGCTCACGAGACGCTGCACTACCTGCACGCGGACGGCACCTCGTTCGACGTGACCGAATGCCCCCTGGTCCGGGTCCAGGCCGACGGCCGCACCCTCCGGATCACCGACGACGCCTTCGTGCGGCGTGACGGCACCCTGCTCCCGGTCGCCTACTCCGCATCACCGCTGCGCGACGACAGAGGTCAGGTCGACGGCGTGGTCGTCGCCTTCCGCGACGCCGCCGACGACAACGAGCGCAGGCAGGCAGCGCAGCGCGAGCTCGACGCGCTGCACTGGCTCGGCCGCCTCCGGGACGCCCTCGACGAGGACCGGCTGGAGCTCTACTCCCAGCCCATCGTGCCACTGCGCGGCGGCGACCCGAGCGAGGAGCTGCTGCTGCGGCTCATCACACCGCGCGGCGACGTCGTCGCGCCGGGGGTGTTCCTGCCGGTCGCCGAGCGGTACGGCCTCATCGCCGATGTGGACCGGTGGGCGGTCCGGCGGGCCATCGAGGTCGCGGCGCACGGGCGCCGGGTGGAGGTCAACGTCTCCGCGTGGACCATCGCCAACGTGGACCTGCTGCCGGTGATCGAGGACGCCCTGCGGGTGAACGGGACGTCGCCGTCGTCGGTCGTCTTCGAGATCACCGAGACCGCGCTGATGCAGGACCTCGAGGCGGGGAAGGCCTTCGCGAAGGGCGTCACCGACCTCGGCTGCGGGCTCGCCCTGGACGACTTCGGCACCGGCTTCGCGAGCTTCACCTACCTCAAGTCGCTGCCGTTCACCCACTTGAAGATCGACATCGACTTCGTCCGCGACCTGCCGAACAACCCCGCGAACCGGCACGTCGTCGACGCGATCGTCAGCCTGGCCAAGGGCTTCGGCCAGGTGACGGTGGCCGAGGGCGTCGAGGACCAGGCGACGCTCGGCATCCTGAAGGACTGCGGGGTCGACTACGCCCAGGGCTACCACCTCGGCCGGCCGGCGCCCAGGCTCTGAGGCGGCTGCTCTCGCACCGCACGCCGCGGGGCCCGTCGGTCACGTCCGACGAGCCCTGCGGCGAGACGACTAGTGGTCGTGGGTGTCGTCGTAGAAGTCGCGGCTGCCGGACTTCGCGATCCCACGGCTGAGCAGGTAGCCGATGGTGAGCAGCGTGATGTAGAGGAACGCCTTGTCGGCCCGGAAGTAGTCACCGCCAGAGCCGGCCTTGGAGTCGTTGCCGATGGTCTGGGCCGCGATGAGGATCGCGACGACGGTGCCGAGGTAGGCCAGCAGCTCGGTCGTCTTGAAGGCCGACTTGGTCTCTGTCGAGAGGCGGCGCCGCGTC
>JAODNF010000208.1 GCA_025464915.1 Frankiales bacterium
GCTGGGTGATCGGCGCGCTCGACAACGCCGGCCCGCCCGCGTCCGACGACAAGCCCGCCGCCGACCCGGTCGGCGACTACGAGCGCAACGCCACGGCCATGCTCGACAAGCTCGCGGCCCTGCCGGCGGACGCCCCGGCCTGGACGTTCGACCGGCACGACCAGACCGCCGGCTTCTGGCGTCGCCGCCAGCTGCACGAGGTCGCGGTGCACCGCTGGGACGTGCAGCCCTACGCGCTGGACCGGCAGGTCGCCGAGGACGGCGTCGACGAGGTGCTCGACTTCTTCCTGCCCCGGCAGCTCGGGATGGGACGTACGACGGTGCCGGACGGCACCCTGCGCCTCATCAGCCCCGAGCGGGCGTGGGCCTTCGGCGACGGCCGCCCCGTACAGACTGCCCACGGCACGGCCTCCGACCTCTGCCTGGGTCTGTGGCGCCGGGTCGAGGTCGACCTCGGCCCCTGGGGCCTCGCCACGCTCACCCCGTAGGGAGCCGGCCCCCTCCGCCGCCCGATCAGCCACGCACGTGCGCCCGGCGCACCGACCCTCGCCAAGCGACCTCGCGCCCAGCTCCGCCGCCCGATCGGCCACGCACGTGCGCCAGCCCGCACGTCCTGGGGCGAGCACACGGCAGGCCTCCGGCCCTGATGCCTTTGCTCGGGAGTGTGCCCCAGCACCACACCGCGGTGTGAAAGCACGGCGCCGCGTCCGAGCCCCGCCCCCGCCGCCGAGGTGCGGCGAGCGCTGCACCTCGGGCAGGATCAACGCCATGAGGATCGGCATCACGGGCGCCACAGGTCTGATCGGGACGGCGCTGGTCCCGGCCCTGGCGGCGGCGGGGCACGAGCCGGTCCGGTTCGTGCGCAGCGCTCCGTCCGGGACCGACCGCGTCTGGGACGCGAAGCAGCTGGGCCCGGACAGCGTGCAGGACCTCGAAGCGGTCGTTCACCTCGCGGGCGCGGGGGTCGGGGACAAGCGGTGGTCCCCGGCGTACAAGAAGCTGGTCCTGGAGTCCCGCACGGTCAGCACTGCTGCCGTGGCGAGCGCGGTCGCGCAGGCGGGCGTCCCGGTGCTGCTGAGCGGGAGCGCGATCGGCTACTACGGGCACACCGGCGACGAGATCCTCGACGAGAGCTCGATCGCGGGCGACACCTTCCTCGCGGACGTCTGCGTGCAGTGGGAGCGCGCGACCGCCCGGGCGGACGACAAGGCCCGGGTCGTGCACCTGCGGACCGGGATCGTGCAGTCGCGCACGGGCGGCGCCCTGAAGAAGCAGCTGCCGATCTTCAAGGCCGGCGCCGGCGCCCCCCTGGGCAGCGGGGACCAGTGGGTCAGCTGGATCGCGCTCGAGGACGAGGTGCGGGCGATCACGCACCTGCTCACCGCCGACGTCAGGGGGCCCGTCAACCTCACCGCCCCGGAGCCGGTGCGGAACCGCGACTACACCAGGGCGCTGGGCAAGGCGGTCCACCGGCCGACGCTCCCGATCGGCATTCCGAAGGCGGCCCTGCAGCTCGCCCTCGGCGGTTTTGCCGAGGAGGTCGTGCGCGGTCAGCGGGTCGTCCCGGGTGTCCTGGAGAGCAGCGGCTACGCGTTCCGCGTGCCGGACCTAGGCAGCGCCCTGCAGGACTGAGGCGGGGCGGCCGATGACGTAGCCCTGGGCCTGGTCGACGCCGAGGGAGCGCAGCATCGCCAGGGTCGGCTCGTCCTCGACGAACTCGGCGACGGTCTGCTTGTCCAGGGCGCGCGCGATCGTGACCAGAGCCGTCACGACCGCCTGGTCCTCGATGGAGTGCAGCAGGCCGCGGATGAACTGCCCGTCGATCTTCAGGACGTCGAAGGGGAGCTCCTTGAGGTAGGCGAAGGAGCCGTAGCCGGAGCCGAAGTCGTCCAGCGCCAGGCCGATGCCGAGGGCGTGCAGCCGCTCGGCGAACTCCCGGGCCCGCGTCAGGTCGACGACCGCCGCGGTCTCCGTGACCTCCACGACCAGGGCGCCGCGCGGGTGCGGCAGGGTCGCGATCTCGGCCTCGATGAGGGCGAGGATCTCAGCGTCCCCGACGGAGGGGCCGGACAGGTTGACGGAGTACTGGGGCAGATGACCGGCGACCTGGGCGGAACGCAGCATGGCGAACGCCCGCCGCAGCACCCAGCGGTCGATGGAACCGATGACACCGGCGCGCTCGGCGAGGCCGAGGAAGGCCCCGGGCAGGATGAGCGAGCCGTCCTCCGCGATCATCCGCAGCAGCAGCTCGTGGCGCGGCACCTCGCCGGTGCGCAGGTCGAGGATCGGCTGGCCGAGCAGCACGAAGCGGTCGTGCTCGAGGGCGTCGCGCACCCGCTCGAGCCAGGTGTGGCGCTCGCGCAGCTCGACCTGGTGTGGATCGCTGCCGCTGGACAGCGCCAGCCGGTCGCGGCCGGCCTCCTTGGCGTCGTACATCGCGACGTCGGCGTCGACCAGCAGCTGCTCGCCGGTGAGCCGGGTGTCGGGACCGAAGACGGCCAGCCCGATGGAGGCGGTCGAGCGGATGGCCCGGCTGCCCTCCACGAGCAGGGTGCCGGTGCGGAGCGCCTCGAGCACCCGCTGCACGACCCGTTCCGCCTCGTCGGGGGTCGTGTCCGAGAGCAGCACGGCGAACTCGTCGCCGCCGAGCCGGCCGAGGAGGTCGGCGGGGCGCAGGGTCCGGCGCAGCAGCTCGGCGACCTGCGTCAGGACCACGTCGCCGACCGCGTGGCCGCGGGAGTCGTTGACGTACTTGAAGCCGTCGAGGTCGATGACCACGACGGCGCCGTGCTGCCGGTGCGCACGCGAGGTCGTGACCAGCTCGTTGAGGGCCGTCTCGAGCGCGCGACGGTTGGGCAGGTCGGTGAGCGGGTCGTGCGTCGCCAGGTGCTCGAGGTGGGCCCGGGACCGGCGCAGCTCCTCGCGCGCCCCGTCGAGCCCGAACGCCGCCCGCCGTACCCCGTCCTGCATCCGGTTGAAGGCGGCGGCCATCTCACCGACCTCGTCGCGGCTGCGCACCACGATCGGCTCGTAGGTGACGCGGGCGCGCGCCTGCTCGAGGTCGCCGTCACCCAGCGCCTCCATGGCGCGGGTGAGGTCGGCGATGGTGCCCGTCGTCAGCCGCTTGGCGGCGTCGGCGACCTGCACCGTCGCGTGCGCGATCATGCCCGGCAGCACCAGGCCGACGGTGACCGTGAGGATCGCGACAGCGACGAAGATGTCCTGCAGCACCGTGACGAACGCGAGGTCGTCGTGCGGCAGGTGGTCGATGGCGACGTAGTAGCCGATGCCGTCGAGGGCCATCACCGCGAGCATCGCGCCGGTCAGCTTCAGGTGCAGGCTGCGGCCCACCCGCGCCCGGCCCTCGGCGATCCGGTCCTGCCGGAGCCGCCAGGCGTAGGCGGCGGACCCGCTGTAGGCCAGAGCAAGCCCGAAGATCACGGTCGGCAGGCCGAACTGCTCGAAGCCCAGCACCGTCGACAGCAGCCAGACGCCGGCGGAGACCACGCCGAGGACGACCGTCCCCCGCGGCGCACGGTAGGGGCGCAGGGCGTGCGGCTGGTGCCGGCGCAGCAGCCACACCGCGATCGACGGCAGGCAGATGCCGATGAGGTAGGTGAAGTTGGCGGCCGCGATCATCCAGACCGGGTCCCCGGCGACCAGGAAGACGATGGCGAGCGCCGCGGTCATGAGGGTCGCTACCCAGGGCGCGTCGTGGCGGTTGCGCCGCTCGAGCAGCCGCGGCAGCAAGCCGTCCTCGGCGCACTGCGACAGGGTGCGGGCCGCACCGGCCAGCGGCTGCACGGTGCCGTGGAACATGTTGAGCACCATGAACCAGATCGCGAACGACTTGCCCGCCGCACCGACCAGCGGCGCGAACGTCGGTCCGAGGTCCTTCGCGAGGTCGGCCCCGAACTCGGCGCTGAGGCCGTGCGCCCCGAAGACGCCGAGCCAGACGACGGGCAGGATCAGGAAGTAGACGCTGGCCATCGCGCCGCTGGCGAAGACCGCCCGCGGGACGTTGCGCGCCGGGTCCTTGGTCTCCCCCACGTGGCAGGTCGCGGCCTCGAAGGCCGGTGCCGCGAACCCGATCAGGTAGAGGCCCGCCATGGCCGACGTCACCGAGCCGAAGACGCCGCTGAAGGGCGTCGTCAGGTCGTACGAGGTCGCCTGGTGCCAGTCGACGGTGCCCGACAGCATGGGGATCGCTGCGGACAGGAACGCGAGGGCGGCGGAACCGATCGCGAGAAGCTTCACGACGCGCGCCGTGCGCGCGACGCCCGACAGGTTCAGGGCCGTGAACACCAGCACGAGAAGGATCGCCAGCGCAGTCACCGGCACCTGCGGCAGGTACCAGTGGTGCAGCGCGGACGCGCTGAGCAGCGCGGTCAGGCCACAGGTGGGGACCCAGCCCCACCAGTAGCAGACGCCGGTGAGGTTCGCGAGGACCGGCGAGTACGGCCGGAAGGCCTCGGTGCAGGTCGCGCTGATGCCGCCGACGCGCTTGGGGTACATGAGGACCAGCTCGGTCCAGCCGGGCGCGGCCATCCACGCCAGCAGCAACCCGACGGCGAGCAGCGGAACCGCCGCGGACCCCTGGGTCATGACCAGTGCGGTCAGCAGGAACAGGCTCTGGTTGCTGCCGCCCATGGCCAGGGCAGTGGTGCCGAACCAGCCCAGGACCCGCGGGTGCTCGGGCACGGGGCTGCCCGCCGCGTGCCCCTCAGCCGTCCGTTGCCTCGGGATCGCGACGCTCGCCTGCTGGGCGGCGATCGCCGTCATGCGGGTGGCCCCCTGTTGTGACAGTGCGCATGCAACTGCTCACACAAGGTTGCGGAGAACGGGCAGGGCTCGCCATGACCAGAAAGGACCAGATCAGGCGGGGCGGACCTCGTCGACGCGCCAACCGGCAGCGGTGCGAACCAGGACCATCGCGACCTTCAGGACAGGGCCTGCGGTGTGCCGCTCGACCACGGTGCCCCGGGCGTCGACCAGCGAGTAGGCGGACAGCGCCTGCCGCACGGTCAGCGTCACGCGGTCGTCGGTGCCCGCGAGGCCGTCGACCGAGATCAGCCGGTGCGCGAGCCCCCGCACGGTGACGTGCCGGGTCCGCAGGTCGGCCAGCGCCGCCGCGTCGTCCTGCAGCAGCTCGCTGCCGTCCTCGTAGACAGCCGTCAGCCCACCCGGCGCCCCGGTGCGAAAGACGTGCGCGCGGGCCGCGTCGAGCCCGGTCACGACCGCGGTCCAGTCGGTCGGGACGGCGCGCACGCTCGCGGTCGCCGGTGCGCCGCGGGCACCCCATGCCCACCCGAGCGCCATGACGAG
>JAODNF010000177.1 GCA_025464915.1 Frankiales bacterium
ACGACGATCGCGTCGGTGGCCGTGCGCCCGTCGTACCTCGTCTCGGCGGTCCCGCTCACGCGGACCCCCTGAGCGGAGGCGTTCCCAGAGCCGAGCTGGAGCTGTCCGCGGGGCCCGCCGAGCGCTCCATCTCGGCTCTCGACGGTCGATCGCGCGCAGACATGCAGCAGCGCCGCACCCCGACCCGGGAAGCGGCGCTGCTGGAAGGACTAGTGGAAGGACTCGCCGCAGGCGCAGGAACCGCCGGCGTTGGGGTTGTCGATCGTGAAGCCCTGCTTCTCGATGGTGTCGACGAAGTCGATCGTCGCGCCGGCGAGGTAGGGGACGCTCATCCGGTCGGTGACGACCTTGACGCCCGAGCCGTACTCCTGGACGACGTCGCCGTCGAGGGAGCGCTCGTCGAAGAAGAGCTGGTAGCGCAGGCCGCTGCAGCCGCCCGGCTGGACGGCGACGCGGAGGGCGAGGTCGTCGCGACCCTCCTGCGCGAGCAGGCTGGCGACCTTCTCGGCGGCCGGGTCGGTCAGGACGACGCCGGTCGCGGTGGTGGTCTCAGCGCTGGTCTCGGTCATGGGGTGGCCTCTCAGAGCGGGTGGTGCTTCGTGCAACGCCCCTCCATTGTCACATGTTCCACGCCCGGGCGACCTGCGAACACGCAGTGGCCAGAGCGTTACCCGGGTCGGACAGCGCCGCTTCCAGCCCCACGAGCTCCTCCAGCGAGTACGCGGACTCGATGCCGGCCGCCGCGGCCTCGCGCCGTCCGACGCTGGTGCGGCCGGCGACCACGACGCACGGCACCGCCGCCTCGACGGCTGCGGCGGCCACGCCCGACACGACCTTCCCGCGCAGGGACTGCCAGTCGAACGAGCCCTCACCGGTCAGCACCAGGTCGGCACCGGCACACTTCGGGGCCAGGCCGATCGCTTCGGCCACGACCGAAACGCCGGAAACACGGCTCCCACCCGCCGCCAGGATCGCGAACCCGAGCCCACCCGCGGCGCCGGAGCCCGGGAGACCTCTGGCAGGGCGCAGGTGCGCCTCGAGGAGGTCCGCCCAGTGCGTCAGCGCGGCTTCGAGCGGGTCCAGGTCCTGTGCGCCCTTCTGCGTGGCAAACGCACGCGTCGCCCCCTCGGGTCCGAGCAGGGGGTTGTCGACGTCCGTCGCAGCGACGAGCTCGACGGCCAGCGGCTGACCGACCAGCCGGACGGCGTCCGCGAGCGCGAGACAGCCGGGCGCGAGCCGCTCTCCGTCAGCTCCCTCCCGCCGTACTCCCAGGGCCGCGAGGAACCCGGCCCCGCCGTCGTTCGTCCCCGAACCGCCGAGCCCGACCACCACCCGGGCAGCACCCGCCTCGAGGGCGGCCCGCACGAGCTGACCGACGCCGTAGGTCGTGGTCACGGCCGGGTCGCGCTCGGAGGGGTCCAGCAGCTGCAGGCCGCAGGCCTGGGCCGACTCGACGTAGGCCGTCGCGCCGTCAAGCCGGAAGGACGCCAGCGTCGGGCGGGCCAGCGGGTCCTCGACGAGCACGCTGCACGGTCCCCGGGAAGCACGTCGAGGAAGCCAGGGCCGCCGTCGGACATCGGCAGCGGCACCAGCTCGTCCCCGGGCCGCGTGCGCAGCCAGCCCTCGGCCATCGCCTCCGCGGCGGCCGCGGCCGTCAGGGTGCCCGTGAAGCAGTCCGGGGCGATCACGACGCGCACCCGGGCCAGTCTTCACCCCGGGAAGAGGCGGCGCGGCAACGGGGTTATCGTCTGTACGACGACAAGAGGAGTCGCACCCCATGACCGAGCTCGACGTGACCCCCACGCCGCTGGCGCTGCTGATGCTGGGCCGGCAGAGCGACGCGGCCTCCGAGCGCGGGGTCGACTGCCCCGGTGCCCTCCCGCCGGCGTCGGACCCCTCGCTGGTCGAGCGCGCCCGCGAGGCCAAGGCTGCCCTGGGCGGCAAGGTGTTCGTGCTCGGGCACCACTACCAGCGCGACGAGGTCATCGCGTTCGCCGACGTCACAGGCGACAGCTTCCGCCTCGCGCAGCAGGCCGCCGCCCGACCCGACGCGCCCTACATCGTGTTCTGCGGCGTCCACTTCATGGCCGAGTCCGCCGACATCCTCACCGGCCCGGGCCAGCACGTCGTGCTGCCCGACCTGGCCGCCGGCTGCTCGATGGCGGACATGGCGACGTTCGAGCAGGTCGAGGACTGCTGGGACCAGCTCGTCGAGGCGGGGGTCGCCGACGCGACGGTCCCCGTGAGCTACATGAACTCGAGCGCAGCCATCAAGGGCTTCACCGGCCGGCACGGCGGCACCATCTGCACCTCGTCGAACGCCCAGCGGGCCCTCGACTGGGCCTTCGGCAAGGGCACGAAGGTGCTGTTCCTCCCCGACCAGCACCTGGGCCGCAACACCGCGGTGCGCGACCTCGGGCTGTCCCTCGACGACTGCGTCGTCTGGAACCCGCGCAAGCCGATGGGCGGCAACACCGTCCAGCAGCTGCAGGCCGCGAAGATGATCCTCTGGAAGGGCCACTGCTCGGTGCACGGGCGCTTCACCGTCGACGCCGTCATCGACGTCCGCGCCCGGGTGCCAGGGGTGCAGGTGCTGGTCCACCCGGAGTGCTCCTACGAGGTCGTCTCCGCCGCTGACCTGGTCGGGTCGACCGAGCGCATCATCAAGCTCGTCGAGGCGTCCCCCGCCGGATCGAAGTGGGCCATCGGCACCGAGCTCAACCTGGTGCAGCGGCTGGCGAACGCCCATCCGGACAAGACGATCGTCTTCCTCGAGAAGACCGTCTGCTTCTGCTCGACGATGAACCGCATCGACCTTCCGCACCTCGTGTGGGCGCTCGAGGAGCTCGTCGCCGGGCGCATTCCCAACCAGATCACGGTCGAGCCGGAGACCGCCGCCTACGCGCGTCAGGCCCTCGACCAGATGCTCGCCCTACCCTGATCACGTGACCGAGCAGACTCAGGGCAAGGGCCGCCCGACCCCCAAGCGCAGCCAGCGGGCCCGCGGGCCCGTCTCCGCGCCGCCGACCAACCGCCGCGAGGCCGCCAAGGCGCTGCGCGCCAAGCAGGCCGAGCAGCGCACAGCGATCCGCACCGGGTCCAAGGCCGGCGACGACAGGTACTTCCTCGCTCGCGACAAGGGCCCGGAGCGCGCTTACGTCCGCGACATCGTCGACAGCCAGCGCACCCTCGGCCCGATCCTGCTGCCGTACATGATCTTCGTGATCGGGATCGGCTTCACGAACGACCCGGCGCTCTACGCGATCTCGTTCCTGTCGATGCTGGCGATGTTGCTCGTTGTCGGCGGCAACTTCGTCATCCTGGGACGCGGCATCAGCAAGAAGCTCAACGCCCGGTTCCCGGACGTGAAGGCGCGCAAGCACGTCCTCTACGGGATCCAGCGCACGATGCTGATCCGTCGCTGGCGCACTCCCCCAGCCCGGGTGGCCATCGGGGCCGACGTCTAGGGTCGGTCCATGGACTACCGACACCTCGGACGCAGTGGGCTCAAGGTCAGCGAGATCAGCTACGGCAACTGGCTGACGCACGGGTCGCAGGTGGAGGCGGACGCCGCCCACGCCTGCGTTCGCGAGGCTCTCGATGTCGGCATCACGACCTTCGACACCGCCGACGTCTACGCCGGAACGAAGGCCGAGACCGTCCTCGGTGAGGCTCTCAAGGGCGTCAAGCGCTCGTCGTACGAGCTCTTCACCAAGGTCTACTGGCCGACGGGCGCCGGCATGAACGAGCGCGGCCTGTCCCGCAAGCACATCCTCGAGTCCTGCAACGCCTCGCTCGAGCGGCTGCAGACCGACCACATCGACCTCTACCAGGCGCACCGGTTCGACTACGAGACGCCGCTCGAGGAGACGCTGCAGGCCTTCGAGGACCTCGTCCGCTCCGGCAAGGTCATGTACATCGGCGTCTCCGAGTGGAAGGCCTCGGAGATCGCGCAGGCGCTCGAGATCGCCGACCGGATGGGCTTCGACCGGATCGTGTCGAACCAGCCGCAGTACTCCGCGCTCTACCGCGTGATCGAGAGCGAGGTCGCGCCGCTGTGCGAGAAGGAGGGCGTCAGCCAGATCGTGTGGTCGCCCATCGCGCAGGGCGTCCTCACGGGCAAGTACGCCCCCGGCGCGCCGCTCCCGGAGGGCACCCGCGCGACCGACGAGGCCGGCGGGGCCAACATGATCAAGCGGCTGCTGTCCGACGACATCCTGCGCGCCGTGCAGGAGCTCAAGCCGCTGGCCGCCGACGCCGGGATCTCGATGGCCCAGCTCGCGATCGGCTGGGTGCTGTGCAACGACAACGTCGCCTCGGCGATCGTCGGCGCCTCGCGTCCCGAGCAGGTCCGCGACAACGCCGCCGCCACGCGCCTCGAGCCCGATCTGAAGAAGGCCGTCGACGACGTCCTCGCGGGCGTGGCCATGACCGATCCTGGCCTGACTGCCAGCCCTCCCAAACGGCCCTAACGGGCCATAGCCCTGCAGCTGCGGGCGGGAGCAGGCTTCGGTGCCCGACGTCAGGAGCACACCAATGACCACGACCATCCCGCAGCAGGACCTGAGCATCACCTACACGTCCACGAAGCAGGACGCGCAGCTCATCCTGTCGGTCCTCAACGGGCCGATGGCAACGCGCGCGTTCGACGGGATGGACATCCTGTTCGGCTACGACACCGCCCCGACCTTCGAGCAGTTCGACGCCGACCACCCGCACGGCAGCGAGGGCGCCCGCGCCGTCTCCGCCCTGCTCGGCATCAACGAGACCATCGGCACGTTCGTGAAGCAGGGACTGCTCGACCGCGGCTTGGTCTACGACATGTTCTGGATCGCAGGCATCTGGGAGCGGTGCGCGCCGATCGCCACGCACTACCGCGCGAAGACCGGCGTGCCCGAAATGTACGAGAACTTCGAGGCCCTTGCCCAGGGCCAAAGCAGCTAGGGCGCCTCGAGGCCCATCGGGCCGTAGACCTTGCGCTCACCCTCGAAGAGGGTGACCTGCGCGACGCCTGCGGCCAGCAGCTCGCGCCAGACCTCGCCCACCCACGACTCCGCGTCGGACTGCGTCGGGGAGTCCGGCTGCGGGGGCGCGTCCGGACCCGCCTCCACCGGCGACCCGTCGGGACCCTCGTAACGCCACGTCCAGCTCATGACTGGCAGGCTATCGGCGTGCGGATCCAGGTGCTCGGCAGCGGGGCGGCAGACGGGTGGCCCAACCCGTGGTGCCACTGCGCGTCCTGCGCCGCTGCCCTGGAGCAGGACGTCGTCCGTGGTCAGACCTGCGTGCTCGTGGACGGACGGCTGCTCATCGACCTCGGGCCGACCCTCGGGCTGTCGGCCGCGACGCGGCGAACGAGCCTGAAGGACGTGGACACCGTCCTCGTGACGCACCGGCACCTCGACCACCACTTCCCGCAGGCCTGGGTCTGGCGGTACTGGGCCCGCGACGCCCGGCCGCTGACCGTCGTCGCGCCGCCGCGCGTGCTGGCCGACGCGAAGCCGCACCTCGACGCGCTCGTCACGGTGGCCGCCCGGCCCGCTGACGTGCACGAGGTGAACGGGTACGTCGTCCGGCCGGTCGACGCGAACCACCCGGACGACGCGGTCCTGTACGACGTGACGGGTGCCGACGGCGCACGGCTGCTCTACGCCACCGACACCGGGGTCCTGCCCGACACGACCGTGGACGCCTTGCGGGACAGGGCCTTCGACGTCGTCCTGCTCGAGCTCGCCGGCACGCCGATCCCGTCGCACCTGACCCTGGAGACCTGGCCCGACCAGGTGCAGCGGCTGCGTGACGTCGGTGCGGTCACGGCCGGCACCGACGTGGTGGCCA
>JAODNF010000258.1 GCA_025464915.1 Frankiales bacterium
GCCACCCGGACCAGCACGCCCGGCAGCACCGGCGGGACCGTGAGCCCGCTGCCGGTCGGCATCCCCGTGGCACTCGAGTGGGAGCTGTTCCCGATCTCGGTGCTGCTGCCCGAGGGCAGCCGGGTGCGCGTCACCCTGGCCGGCTCCGACACCCCGCTGTTCCGGCACCTCGGCGACGCCCGGGTGCAGGTGCTCGACACCAGCTGGATCGACCTCCCGGAGCAGTCGTCATGATCCTGCGTCGCGCCCTCGCCGGCACCGCGGCAGCCCTCGTGCTGACGGCCTGCGGCACCACCGTCCCCCTTGCGCAGCAGGCGGGCACGGCGCAGCAGGGCGACGGCCTCACCGGCAGTACGACGACGGGCGGCGGCAGCCTCGACGGCTCGGCGAGCACGGGCCCGGGCAGCACGTCCACCGGCGGCAGCACGACGGGCAACGTCGTCGACCCGGTCGGCTCCGGGACCGGCGGCGGCGCCGGGTCCACGACGGGCACCGGTGCTGCGGTGCCGCCGACGATCAGCGGCCAGGGCGGCAACGGGCGCGGTGTCACGGACAACACCATCACCATCGGCGTCGCCGTCGCGGGCGGGACGAGCCAGCTCGCCAACGCCTTCGGCATCTCGGGAGCGCCCACCGTCGACGAGGTCGACGTCCTCAACGTCGTCGTCAACGACATCAACCGCCACGGCGGCATCCTCGGGCGCAAGCTGCAGATCTACACGCACAGCTTCGATGCGGCGACCTACCTGTCCAACCCCGCCCAGGTGCTTGCCGAGATCTGCTCGGACTTCCGCGACGACCACAAGGTGTTTGCCGTCGTGTTCAACCTGGCTGACCCCGCGCTGCGAGCGTGCACGGCCAAGATGGGCTCGCCGCTGCTGGTCCTCGACGGCGTCTCGTCGATGCTCTCGCAGAAGGCGTACGACGAGAACGGCGGCAGCTTCCTCTACGGCGTCAACAACATCACCACCGAGCGGCTGTCGAAGCTGCTCATCGAGAGCCTCGCGCAGCGGAGCTTCTTCGAGATGTGGGACGTCGCGACTGGCGCGAAGGGCGGCGTCGGGACGAGCAAGCTCGGGCTCATCCACGTCGACACGCCCGACCAGAACGCGCTCTACGCCGACTACGCCGCCGAGCTGAGCAAGCGCGGCCTGCGGTTCACCGACACCGTGACCTACAAGCAGGACGCGTCCACGGCGCTGGCGGCGACCCAGTCCGCGGTGCTGAAGTTCCGCGCCGACGGGATCACGCACGTGTTCGGGGCGTCGGCCTTCTTCCTGCAGGACGCGCAGTCGCAGAACTACCACCCCCGGTACGCCTACCTGCCCGGTCTCGGCGCCCTCGGCGCGGAGAACTCACCAGCGTCGCAGCTCAAGGGCGCGATGACCGTCGGCTGGTCACCGACGGTGGACGTCGAGGCGACCGAGGACCCGGGTCCGTCCCCCGCGGCTAAGCGCTGCCTGGCCATCATGAAGCCCGCGGGCTTCACCCCGCAGAACCGCCAGGACTCTGCGCTCGAGTACTCCGTCTGCGACCTGATGAACCTGGTGAAGGGGTCGCTGACGGCCTCCGGCAGCCCGACGGTCGCCGGCTTCCGCCGCGGCGTCGAGTCCCTCGGCACCCGGCTCGGCGTCGCCTACTCCTTCAGCGCCACCCTCGGCCTCGGGCACCACTACGGCGCCGACGTCGTCCGCGACATGGTGTTCGACTCCGGTTGCAGCTGCCTGAGGTACTCGAGCCGGACGAACCGCTCGTGACGCCGGCGACGGCCGAACGGCCCGGGGACGGCCCGGCGCTGGTCCTCATGCACGGCCTCGGCGACAGCCGCAAGGCGTTCGACAGGCTGCTGCCGCTGCTGCCCGGATGGCGCGTCGTCACCGTCGACCTGCGCGGCCACGGGGAGTCGGCGACCGCCCCGTGGTCGTGGCCGGCCGCGGTCGACGACCTGCGCGAGGTGGTCGAGCAGTACGACCTGGAGCAGCCCTTCGTCGGAGGGCACTCCCTCGGCGGCATGGTCGCCCTGCAGTACGCCCTGGCGGGTCACCCCGTCGCCGGCGTGATCAACATCGACGGCTGGGGTCCCGGCGTCGCGGACCGGTTCCTCGGCGAGGACCCGGTCGCGGTGCAGGCGAGGATCGACGGCTTCATCCACGGCGAGCTGCCGGCCCTCGCCCGGCTTCTGACCCGCCGCAGCCGGCAGTACCGGGAGGGGACGGTGCGGCAGGTGCTGCAGCTCCTCGACGGCGCCGACCCCGTCGCCTGGCACCGGGACGCGGCGGTCCCGTCGCTCGCGGTCCACGCCCTCGACCAGTCGCGCCTTCGGCTGCTGGGCAAGGAGATGACCCGGATGCAGGAAGCGCACCACCGGGGCCTGACGCGTGACCTGACAGCGCTGCCGGGCCACGTCACGCTCGTCGAGGTCCACGCCACCCATGGGCTGTGCCGCACCCGACCGCAGACCGTTGCCGCGGCGATCCTCGACTGGGCCGGCCGTGCGTGACCTCGCCGACCTGATCCGCGAGCTCGCCGAGAAGCACGACGTACCCGGTCTCGCGACCGCTGTCCTGCATCGGGACCAGACCCAGGTCGCGGTCCACGGCGTCACCAGCGCGACCGACCCGCTCCCCGTCGACGAGGACACCATGTTCTTCATCGGCTCGACGACCAAGACGCTCACGGCCACCGCGTTGATGACGTTCGTCGAGTCCGGTGCTCTCTCGCTCGACGCTGCCGTGAACGACGTGCTGCCGGGCTGCGCCGTCCTCGACGAGGTGACGGTCGGCATGCTGCTCGACCACACCGCGGGCTTCCGCGGCGACTCCCTGGTCGACACCGGATGGGGCGACGACTGCCTTGCCCGGGTGGTCGACGAGTGCCTGCCGCACGAGCCGCAGGTCACCGCGCCGGGTGCGGTTGTGTCCTACAACAACGCGGCTGTGGTCGTCGCTGGTCGGCTGCTCGAGGTCCTCAGCGGACGGCCGTACCCAGCTGCCCTCGCGGCCACGGTGCTCGAGCCGCTCGGCATGACGAGCTCGACGCTGCTGCCGTGGGAGGCGACCGGGCGCCGGCTCGCGACAGGACATCTGAGCGGCTCACCTGTTCTGGGCTGGCCGGTGAAGCGATCGTGGGGGCCTGCGGGCGGGCTCGCGAGCAGCATCGGCGACCAAGTGCGATGGGCCCGCTTCTGCCTCGACGGCGGACCG
>JAODNF010000260.1 GCA_025464915.1 Frankiales bacterium
CCACCTCGGCCGGCAGCTCCGGGCCGGGCGGGGTCTTGTCCCAGCCGGACGTGGTGAGCCAGTCCCGGACGTACTGCTTGTCGTAGGACGGCTGCGGGCCACCGGGCGCCCAGGTCTCCAGCGGCCAGAACCGGCTGCTGTCGGGGGTCAAAACCTCGTCGCCCAGCACCAGTACCCCGTCCCGGTGGCCGAGCTCGACCTTGGTGTCGGCGAGCACGATGCCGGCCCGGGCCGCGATCTCGGTGCCGCGCCGGTAGACGCGCAGCGTCACCTCACGCAGCTCGTCGGCGAGCTCCTTGCCGACCTGCTCCACGACCTGCTCGAAGCTGATCGGCTCGTCGTGCTCCCCCATCGGGGCCTTGGTGCTCGGGGTGAAGATCGGCTCGGGCAGCTGCGAGCCGTCGAGGAGCCCGGCCGGCAGGGCGACGCCGCTGACGACACCGGTCGCCGAGTAGTCCTTCAGCCCGCCGCCCGTGAGGTAGCCGCGGGCGACGCACTCCACCGCGACCATGTCGAGCTTGTGCACCAGGACGGCGCGGCCCTGGACCTCGGGTACGCCGAGGGCGGCCATGTCCGAGGAGATCACGTGGTTTGGGACGACGTCGGCGAGCTGCTCGAACCACCACAGGGACAGGCCGGTGAGGACCGCGCCCTTGTCGGGGATCGGCGTCGGGAGGATGACGTCGAAGGCAGACATCCGGTCGCTGGCGACGAGCAGCAGCTGGTCGTCCCCGACGGCGTAGACGTCGCGGACCTTGCCGGAGTGCAGGAGCGGGAAGGGCAGTGCAGAGGGCGCCGTCACGCGTGCAAGTGTGCCAGCCCGAAGAGCAGCCCCACCTCGACGAACGGCGTCGCGATCGCCGCGAGCACCCAGGTCGGCTTGCGGACCATCGTGGCGGCGAGCACCGGCGCGAGCAGCAGCAGGCCGGCGGCGAGCGCCCAGAGCAGGCCGCCGGTCGTGTGGTCCGGCGCGTCGCTGCACGACAGGAAGCAGCCGCTCCACGTGATCGACGCGAAGAAGGCGGTGACGGCAGCGGCCGGCGGCCCGAGGACCGAGGCGAGCACGGTGAGGACCTGGCCGGCCGTCTCGCGTCCGCTCGCGGTGGGCGGTGCGGGCGGGCCGTACTGCAGCAGGACGGGTGCGTGTGGGTAGTAGTCGCTCATGTCCTCCAGGCTGTCGCCGGGAGCGACCCGGCACCTGAGTAGGACTACGTGAGCGCAGCCAGCCGCTCGAAGACGGGGGCGAGGCGCTCGAGGTAGCGCTCCGGCCGGCAGACCTCGTCGAGGCGGGCCTCGTCGAGCTCCTTGCCGGCGGCCTTGGCCTGCGCCGTGAGGGTGTCGCGGAACGGCGTTCCCGTCTCCCACGTCTCCATCGCGGCGGCCTGCGTGAACGCGTACGCGTCCTCGCGGGACAGCCCGCCCTCGACGAGCTCGAGCAGGACGGTGCTGGTGTAGACCAGGCCGCCGGAGCTCTCCAGGTTGTGCCGCATCCGGTCGGTGTCCACGACGAGCCCGGTGACGAGCCGGTGCATGAGGTGCAGCAGGTAGTCGGTCGCGATGGACGCGTCCGGGAGGCAGACCCGCTCGGTGCTGGAGTGGCTGATGTCGCGCTCGTGCCAGAGCGGGATGCCCTCCATGACGGGTACGACGGCGGCGCGCACGATCCGGGCCATGCCCGCGATCCGCTCGCTGGCGATCGGGTTCTTCTTGTGGGGCATCGCCGACGAGCCCTTCTGGCCCTTGCCGAACGGCTCCCACAGCTCACGGACCTCGGTCCGCTGGCCGTGCCGGACCTCGAGAGCGAACGCCTCGCAGACCGTGGCGATGACGGCGAGGGCCGAGACCCACTCGCTGATGCCGTCGCGGATGACGACCTGCGTCGCGGCCGGAGCGGGGGTGAGGCCCAGCCGCTTGGCCACCTCCTGCTCGACGTTCGGGTCGATGTTGGAGTAGGTCCCGACCGCGCCGGAGATCTTCGCGACCGCGACGGCGTCACGGGAGCGCTTGAGGCGGTCCCGGGAACGAGCCATCGCGAACGCCAGGTCGGCGACCCGGTGACCGAAGGTCGTGGGCTCGGCGTGGATGCCGTGCGTGCGGCCGACCTTGACCGAGTCCTTGTGCTCCAGGCCGAGGTCACGCATCGCGGCGACCAGCCGGTCCGCCTTCTCCAGCAGGATGTCGGTGGCCTCGATGAGCTGCAGGGCGAGGGCCGTGTCGAGCAGGTCCGACGACGTCATGCCGAAGTGCACGTACGCCGCGGCCTCGCGCGGCTCGGTGTTGTCGGCCCAGGCAGACAGGAACGCGATCACGTCGTGCTGGGTGACGGCCTCGATCTCGGCCACCGCCTCGGGGGTCGGCGGGACGGCCTTGCGCACGGGCTCGACGCAGTCCGCGGGGACCGTGCCGGCCTCCGCGTGGACCTCCAGGACCAGAGTCTCCACCTGGCACCACAGCTCGTACTTGTGGGCCTCGCTCCAGACCCGGCCCATGTCGGGGAGGGTGTAGCGCTCGATCATCTGCGGAACGCCGTCTGCGTCACAGCCGTGCTGCCTTCTCGAAGTCGTCCTTGAACTGCCAGATCGCCTGCCGCAGCACGGGGTCCCCGACGGCCAGGATCTGCACCGCGAGGACCGCGCCGTTGAGGGCGTTGTCGATGCCCACGGCGGCGACGGGCACGCCGGAGGGCAGCTGGGTCAGGCCGTACAGGGCATCGGAGCCGTGGATCGCGCCGCCGGACAGCGGGACGCCGACGACAGGGATGGCGACGTGCGCGGCGATGATGCCCGCGAGCGCGGCCGAGCCGGAGGAGCCGGCGATGACGACCTCGATGCCGCGCGTCTCGAGGTCGGTGAGCCAGGCGGTCAGGGCCTGGGGTGAGCGGTGCGGCGACAGGCAGGACTCGTCGTAAGCGACGCCGAACCGGGCGAGGAGCGCACCGGCCTGGGCCATCGAGTCGTGCTCGGCCGGACTGCTGTAGATGACCGCTACCCGCGGTGTCGTCACTGGTCGCTCCTTCTGGCAGGGATGGTGATCTCACCACGGACGGCACGGGCGCCGATGTCGGTGCGGCTGAAGCCGCCGCGCAGGGTCACCTGGGCGACGCCCGCGTACGCCTTCTCACGGGCTTCCTGCAGGGACTCCCCGACGGAGGTGACCGACAGGACGCGGCCGCCGGCGCTGACGAGGCCGCCGTCGGCGTCCCGGGTCCCGGCGTGCAGCACCTCGACCCCGGCCGGGAGCTGCCCGAGCTCGATGCGGTCGCCGGCTGCCGGCGTACCCGGGTAGTTCTCCGCGGCGACGACGACGGTGACGCTCGCGCCGGGCTTCCAGGCGAGCGTCGTGCCCTTGAGCTCCCCGGTCGCGGCCTTGAGGAGGACCTCGCCGAGCGGGCTGTCGAGCAGGGCGAGGACCGACTGCGTCTCGGGGTCGCCGAAGCGGCAGTTGAACTCGACGACCGAGGGGCCGGCGCTGGTCATGGCGAGTCCGCCGTAGAGCAGGCCCACGAAAGGGGTGCCGCGGCGGCGCATCTCGTCCACGACCGGCTGCAGCACGCGGGTGGTGATCTCGTCGACGTCGCCGGTGTGCAGCCAGGGCAGGGGCGTGTAGGCGCCCATGCCACCGGTGTTGGGACCGGTGTCGTCGTCCCCGACCCGCTTGTGGTCCTGGGCCGGCAGCATCGGCAGCACGGTGGTGCCGTCGGTGATCGCGAACAGCGACACCTCGGGGCCGTCGAGGAAGTCCTCGACGACGACCGTCGCACCGGCGGCGCTCAGCACGTCACGGGCGAAGCCCTCCGCGGCGGTGACGTCCTCGGTCACGAGCACGCCCTTGCCCGCGGCGAGCCCGTCAGCCTTGACGACGTAGGGGGCTGGGCGCTTCCGCAAGGCGGCGATCGCCTCGGCGGCGGTCGAGCAGGTGTCGGCGGCGGCGGTCGGGACGCCGGCCGCGGCCATCACGTCCTTGGCGAACGACTTCGAGCCCTCGATCTGCGCGGCCCGCCGGCTCGGGCCGAACACGGGGATGCCCTTGTCGCGGACGGCGTCGGCGACACCGGCCACGAGGGGGGCCTCGGGGCCGACGACGACCAGGTCGAAACCGGTGGCCAGGCTCGCGACGGCGGCCGGGTCCATCGGGTCGACCGGCAGGTTCTCGGCGACCTGGGCGGTGCCCGGGTTGCCCGGCGCCACGGCGAGGGAGGTGACCGACGGGTCGCGGGACAGGGCCAGGGCGAGCGCGTGCTCGCGCGCTCCGGCGCCGACGACGAGGACCTTCACAGCGCACAGGTTAGTGAGAGGTGGATGATCACCGGCGTGGAGAGCGCGATCCTGCTGGAAGTCCCCTCGGCCGAGCCCCTCGTGGGCCCGCTGCGCGCGGTCGGGGACGTGTCGGCCTCGCTCGGCGTCCCCGCGCACGTGACGCTGCTGTACCCCTTCGCCGACGACCCTGATCCGGGGGTCGTCGAGGAGCTGCGGTTCTTCTTCTCGCACGTGGCCGGGTTCGACCTCGACTTCGTCGCGGTCGGTGAGTTCCCCGAGGTGGTCTGGCTGGCGCCCAACCAGTCGGCCGTCGTGTCGGACCTCATCGCGTCGCTCGCGCGGCGCTGGCCCTCCTACCCGCCCTACGAGGGGATCTTCGAGGAGGTCGTCCCACACCTCACGGTGGTCGACACCCCTGACGCCGCCCTGCGGGCGCGCGCGGCGGCGGAGGTGCTGCCGGGGCTGCCGGTCCACGCGGCCGTCACCGAAGCCTCCCTGTGGGTCCACGCCGAGGACGGGCCGTGGACGCGGCTCGCGGTGTTCCCACTCGCGCCCGCCGAGAGCTGACGTCCGCTCACCCGGCGCTCGACGACGGCCACCTGAGCGGACGCAAAGGACGTGACAGGGGTGGGATCCTCGGAATCATGCACAGCGTACTGGTCGGCTTCGGGCTCGGCTTCCTCGTGGCCCTGCAGCTCGGCCCGATGTCGCTGTTCCTGGTCCGGTCGACGCTGCGCGCCGGCCTGCTGACAGGTCTCGGGGTGGGTGCGGGCATCGCGGTGATCGACGCGCTGTACGCCGCCGCCGGGGCGGCCGGGGCCGCCCCTCTGCTCCTGATCGACCCGGTGCGGCTGGTCCTCGGAGTGGCCGGCGCGTGCGTGCTGGTGTGGCTCGGGATCACGACGCTGCTGGCCGCCGTCCACGTCCGGGCCGGGCTCGACGGCGACGCCGCGGCCAGCCCCTGGTCGGCGTTCCGCATCTCGCTGGGGGCCACCGCCTCGAACCCGCTGACCATCCTGTCCTGGGCGGCGATCTTCTCGGCGGCGTCGTCCGACGCGGACCCCGTACCGCTGGTGGCCGGGGTGGGGCTGGGGTCGCTGGCCTGGGTGTCGACCCTGGCGCTGGTCACGGCCGTCCTACGGCGCGCGGTCGGGGTGCGGAGCACCCGGATCGCTGACGGGATCGCCGGCCTCGGCCTGCTCGGCTTCGCCGGCGCGCTGGGCTACCGCACCCTCCACGACTGACGACCGCCGGACGTCCGCCCGGGCGGACGCGGCCACGCTCAGGGCGAGCGGACGCAGCGGCTCTGCTGTCGCCGGTACCCCGCCTTGCGTCCGCTCAGGCAGACAACGCCACGCTCAGGGCGGGCGGACGCACGCGGTCAGACGAGGGGGCGGAGCTCGAGGGTCTGCTCGCGGTCGGGGCCGACGCCGACCGAGGCGAACGGCGCGCCGGACATCTCCTCGAGCGCACGGATGTAGAGCTGCGCGTTCTTCGGCAGGTCCTCGAAGGTGCGCGCCGTGGTGATGTCCTCGGTCCAGCCGTCGAAGTGCTCGTAGACGGGCGTCGCGTGGTGGAAGTCGGTCTGCGTCATCGGCATCTCGTCGAACCGCAAGCCGTCGACCTCGTAGGCGACGCACACCGGGATCTGCTCCCAGCCGGTGAGCACGTCGAGCTTGGTGAGCACGAAGTCGGTGACGCCGTTGACGCGCGCGGCGTAGCGGGCGATGACGGCGTCGTACCAGCCGCAGCGGCGCGGGCGCCCGGTGGTCGTGCCGAACTCGTGGCCGTCGGCGCGGAGCTTCTCGCCCGCGTCGTCGTGCAGCTCGGTGGGGAAGGGTCCCTCGCCGACGCGGGTCGTGTAGGCCTTGATGTCCGCGATGACCTTGTCGTTGCGGTTGGGGGCGATGCCGGAGCCCGTGCAGGCACCGCCGGACGTCGCGTTGCTGGAGGTGACGAACGGGTAGGTGCCGTGGTCGACGTCGAGCAGGGTCGCCTGGCCGCCCTCGAGCAGCACGGTGTCGCCGCGGTCGAGAGCCTGGTGCAGCAGCAGGGCCGTGTCGGCGACCATCGGCTTGAGCCGGTCGGCGTAGGACAACAGGTCCTCCACGACCGGGTCCACGGTGGGGGCCGTGCGGTTGTAGACCTTCAACAGCACCTGGCTCTTGAGGTCCAGGGC
>JAODNF010000182.1 GCA_025464915.1 Frankiales bacterium
GCCGGCAACTACACGTCGCAGATCGCAACCCTCAAGCAGAAGGGCGCGCAAGTCGTCTGGATCTGGCTGAACGCGCTCGAGACCACCGAGGTCGTCAAGCAGATGCGGGCGCAGGTCTACAAGCCGAACGTCATGGTGTTCCCGTTCAACCTGACCTCGCAGACCCTGAAGGGCGACGCGCTCGACCCGGTGATGGACGGCCTCGCGATGTATCCCGCCTACAGCAAGGGCGACTACTCCGGGTCCTTCTCGTCCTATGCCGACGACATGAAGGAGTTCGAGGCGCAGTACGCCAAGTACGACTCGGGTGCTGACATCAACGGAGTGGCCGGCGACCTGCTGTTCCTCAACTGGGTCGGGCAGAAGGCGCTCTACAGGGCGTTCCTGGCCTGCGGCAAGGACTGCACGCGCAACAAGTTCGTCGAGCTCACCCAGAACGACTCCGTGAAGCCGATCTCCAGCGCGTGTCCGGTCGACTTCCTGCACGGCGACCACCAGCACGGCGGCCGCTACGTCACCGTCATGCAGACCTACACCGCGCCCAACGGGAACGTGAACTGGCACGAGACCCAGAAGTGCCTGGCGGTCTGATGCTCCAGGTCCTCGCGATCGGCCTCATCTCGGCCGGCATCTACGCCCTGTTCGCCGTCGGCATCGTGCTGGTCTACCGGGGCACCAAGGTCCTCACGTTCGCCGGCGGTGAGGTCGGCACTGCCGCGCTCTACGTCGCCGCGTTCCTCGTCACCGACCACGGCATGCCCTGGGTGGTGGGCGCGCTGGCAGCCGTCCTGATCGCCGCGGCAGCCGGGCTCGCGTTCGAGGCTGGCCTGGTCCGCTGGTCGCGTGAGGCCGACCCGGTGGTGACCTCGATCCTCACGGTCGCGCTGAGCGCCACCATCTTCGCCACCGAGTTCAACCTGCACGGCAACAACCCGACGACCCTCGAGACGCCCGTCCGGATCGGCTCCGGTCTCGACGTCGACGGGGTCATCGTGTCACCGATCCAGATCGCCGCGATCGTGGTCGCTGCGCTGCTGGGCTTCGGCCTGCAGAGCTTCCTGCGGCGCACCGACTTCGGCCTGGCGATCCTCGCTGCGGCGGACGACGCGCCCGCGACCCTGCTCGTCGGCGTGCGGGTCTCGCGCATCCGGCTGGTGCTCTGGGCGTCCTCGTTCGGGCTCGCCGCCGTCGCGGCGCTGCTCGTCGAGCCGACGGTCGGGTTCATCACGCCCGGCTACGCCAGCACGCTCTACCTGGGCGGTCTGGCCGCGGCGGTCATCGGCGGCCTCGACAGCCTCCCCGGCGCGGTGGTCGGGGCGACGGTCCTCGGCCTCGCCCAGGCGTTCGCCGACAAGTACTTCAAGGGCCTGGGCCTCAGCGGCCTGAGCTACGTCGTGACGCTGACGCTCCTGCTCGTCGTCCTGCTCGTGCGGTCGTACGCCCCGGAGATCAGGAAGCGCCTCGCGGCCCCGGTGGAGGTGACCGCATGACCGCCGTGACGCTCCCCCTCAACAAGAGCCTGCGCCTGCAGGTGCCGCTGCTGCTGCCGGGACTGGTCGTCGCGATCTTCCTGCCGGTGCTGGCTCAGCAGACCTCGCTGCTCAACGAGCCGCACGCGCTCACCCTGACCGGCGGCTGCGTGCTCGCCATCGCCGGCCTGTCGCTGAACGTGCTCCTCGGGTACGCGGGCCAGATCTCGCTCGGCCAGTACGCCTTCGTCGGCGTCGGCGCCTTCACCACCGGGCTCGTCACGGGCGTCACCGACCTGCGGCTCCCCTGGGTCGTCGGCCTGGTCGCCTCGGCCGTTGCCGGTGGCCTGATCGCGCTGCTCGTCGGCCTTCCGGCCCTGCTGCTGCGTGGGCTCTACCTCGCGGTCGTCACGATCAGCGTGGCGTTCGCGGCGTCCGAGTCGCTGTTCCGGGTCGACCGCATCGGCGGCGGCTCCGCGGGCAAGGTCGTGCCACCGCCGTACTTCGGCACGCACGCGCTCAACACCTCGGTGGACGCGCTCACCATCGGCCTGGTCGTCCTCGTCCTCCTGCTGCAGATGGACGTCAACCTGGTGCGCTCGCGACTCGGCCGAGCCTTCCGCGTGCTCAAGGAGGACGAGACCGTCGCCTCCTCCTTCGGCGTGGACGTGGCGCGCTACAAGCTGACAGCCTTCGCGCTCGCGGGAGGGATCGCAGGCCTCGCCGGCTGCATCGACGGCACGGCGTTCGGGACGATCCAGGGTCAGTCCTTCGACTACTCGCACGCCCTCGCCCTGCTGGTGGTGGTCGTCATCGGCGGGCTCGGCAGCCGCACGGGCATCGTGATCGCGGCGTTCCTCACGACCGTCTACCCGCCCGTGCTGGTGGCTGTGTTCGGCGACGGCATCCGCGGCTGGGACCAGACGATCAACGGGATCGTCCTGATGCTCACTGTCGCCTTCCAGCCGCGCGGGTTCGCCGGCGCCTTCCGTGACGCCGCGGAGCACCGCCGGATGCGTCAGGGCGGCGAGCCGCCGCTGCCACCGACCCGGCCGAACCTCCCGGACCTCGGCCGTCCCAAGGGCATGCCGGAGCCCCGCAGGACCAAGGGCGACACGGCGGTCCTCGAGGCTCGCGACATCAGCGTGCGGTTCGGCGGGCTCCAGGCCGTCGACGGCGCCTCGCTGCGGGTCGACCGCGGCACCATCAGTGCGCTGATGGGGCCGAACGGCGCCGGCAAGACGACGATGTTCAACGCCATCTCGGGCGCGCTCTCGCCCGACACCGGCACGGTGCGCTTCCTCGGCGAGGACGTGTCGTCCCTGCCTCCGCACGCCCGCGCCGCGCGCGGGATGGGTCGCACCTTCCAGCTGATCGGGCTTGCGAAGGACCAGTCGGTCTACGAGAACCTGCTGATCGCCCAGCACCTCGCTGCGCCCTACGGCGTGCTGTCCGCCCTGACGACCGTCGGCTCGCGGCGCTGGGAGCGGGAGGTCAGGCAGCGTGCCGACCAGACCCTGGAGGGGCTCGGCTTCGGGCGCTTCCGGGACACCCCCGTCGGGCGGCTCAGCCACGGCCAGCAGCGCATCGTCGAGATCGGCAGCTGCCTGGTCACGAGCCCAGAGCTGGTCATGCTCGACGAGCCGAGCGCGGGCATGAGCCCAGCCGCAGCGGAGGACCTGGCCGCGACCCTCATCGACATCCGGGACCAGCTCGGCCGCACGGTCCTGCTCATCGAGCACAACGTGCCGCTGGTCCTCGGCACGGCCGACGAGCTCTACGTCATGGACGCCGGCCAGGTCATCGCGAACGGCGAGCCGCTGGACGTGGTCCAGCGACCCGAGGTCGTCCGCGCCTACCTGGGAGAGGTGGTCGCATGACCGTCCAGCCCGGGACTGTGCGGGGTGCCCGCGTGGGAGCCCCGCGTGAGGCCGCACAGCCGGCCGGTACGGGGGAGGTCGCATGACGACGCTGCAGCTGGTGGAGGTGACTGCCGGGTTCGGGGCCGTGACGGTGCTGCACGGCATCGACCTGGACGTGAAGGACGGTGAGATCGCCGGTGTCTTCGGCCTCAACGGCGCCGGCAAGTCGGTGACGATGAAGACCATCGCCGGCATCGTGCCCGCGAGGTCCGGCCAGATCTGGTTCGACGGGGTCGACATCACCCGGCTCGACGCGGAGTCGCGGGTGGAGATGGGGATGGGACACGTCCCGCAGGGACGTCAGGTGTTCGCGAACCTCACCGTGGAGGAGAACCTGCGCCTCGGGGCATACACGCTCCGCCGCAGGGACAAGTCCCGCTACCCGGCCGTCCTCGACTCCGTCTACGACCGCTTCCCGGTCCTGCGGGAGCGCCGGACGCAGAAGGCCGGGACGATGTCCGGTGGCCAGCAGGCATCGCTCGCTGTCGCCCGGGCGCTCGTCAACGAGCCGCGGCTGATCCTGGTCGACGAGCCGAGTGCCGGTCTGAGCCCCAAGATGCAGGGCGACCTGCGTGAGGTGCTGCAGGTCGTGAAGGACAGCGGCGTGACGATGGTGCTCGTCGAGCAGAACGTGGCGTTCGGGCTGTCGCTGGTCGACACCGCCAACCTGCTGCAGACCGGCGTCGTCGTGCACACCGCCCCCGTCGCGGAGCTCGACGAGGACACCCTCGCCACGCACCTCGGCATCGGTCGCGTCCTCGCCGGCGCGACCGGATCCGCCCTCACCGCAAGGAAGAAGCGATGACCAAGACGAGCAACGGGATCGCCTGGTACGACGAGGGATCCGGGTCCACGGTCCTGCTCGTCATGGGACTGGCGTATCCCGCCGCGGCCTGGTTCCGGCAGGTCCCCGTCCTGGCCCGGCACCACCGCGTGCTGACCGTCGACAACCGCGGCGCAGGGGAGACCGGGCTGGTCGACGGGGCCCCCTACACGGTGGAGCAGATGACGCAGGACTGCCTCGACGTGCTCGACGCGGCCGGCGTGCAGAAGGCGCACGTCGTCGGCATCTCCATGGGCGGGCTGATGGCCCAGGAGCTCGGCCTCAGCCATCCCGAGCGCGTGCAGTCGCTGACCCTCATGAGCACCCACCCGGGTATCGCCCAGGCCGTCATGCCCACCGACGTCGTCGAGTTCCTCATGGCTCGCGCGACGATGCCGGCCGAGGAGCGCGGCGAGTTCTCCATCCCGTTCAACTACCACCCGTCGACGAGCCGCGAGCTCATCGCCGAGGACTGGCAGGCCCGGGAGGCGGGCACCGCCGGTCCTGAGGGGTACGCGGCCCAGGGCGGCACCGCGCTGTGGTCGGGCTGGGACGGGTTGCCGACGATGTCCGTGCCGACGCAGGTCGTGCACGGGGCGCAGGACCGGCTGGTCGTGCCGGCCAACGGCGAGAAGATCGCCGACCGGCTGCCCGACGCCAAGCTGGTGCTCGTGGAGGGCGCCAACCACATCGTGACGACCGACAAGGCGGACGAGGTCAACGCCCTGCTCCTCGCGTGGTTCCAGGACAACGCGTGACAGCCCTGCGGGCGGTCCGGGGCGACGGGGTCGGCGCACTCGCCGAGCGCGTCCTCGCCGAGATCGACCCGCTGATCGTCGAGATCGGGGCGGCGCTGCGCCGCGAGATCCCCGAGTACGACGAGCTCAGCGAGAGCGACTTCACCCTCGACATCCTCCCGGTGTCCCGGCACCTGGTCTCGACGTTCGTGGCCTGCCTGGTGGAGGAGCGCGAGCCGACGCCGCGCGAGCTCGGCGTGTTCACCCAGTGCGGCGAGCGACGGCTCGCCATGGGACTGCCGCTCGAGTCGGTGCTGCACGCCTTCCGCATCGGTGGGCGCGAGGCCTGGCGCTCGACGTCGAAGCTGATCCCCGACGACGAACCGGCCCTGCTCGGCTCGCTCAGCATGCAGTGGATGGACCTGGTCGACCGCAGCTCGATGTCGCTGACGCAGGGCTACGTCGCGGCAAGCCATGAGCGACTCAGACATGTGGACGCCCGCCGCCGCGAGCTTGTCGAGGCGCTGCTGTCTGCCGACGACGCGAGCGAGGTCGCGTCGGTCTCGCTGCGCTTCTCGACCGTCCTCGCCAGCTCCTACGTTCCGGTGCTCGTGCACGGTGCCGGCAGCATCGAGACCATCCTGCGCGACTGGCCGCCCGGCACCCTCGCCGGTCAGCGCGGCCCCGACGTGCTGCTGCTGGTCCCGCACCGGGTCGAGACCGTCCGCCCGCGTCCCGGCACGCTGACCTGCTGGGGCCAGTCGGTTGCCTGCGGCGCGGCTCTGCGCGACGAGGTGCACCACGTCGAGCAGCTGCTGCTCACGGCACTCGCGGAGGGCCAGGACGAGGGCGCGTTCGGGCCCGACGACCTGCTCGTCGAGCAGCTGCTGCTCGGCAACGCACGGGTCGCGAAGTCGCTCCGCCGCGGCGTCGTCGAGGCCCTGTCCGGTCGCGACCCCGGCGGCTCGTTGCTCGCGACCCTCCGCACGTTCCTCGACACCGGATCGGTCCCCGAGACGGCCCGTCGCGAGGTCGTGCACCCCAACACCGTGTCCTACCGCCTCGGCCGCGTCCGCGACCTGACCGGCCTGGACCCCCGCCTTCCCCGGGAGAGCGCCCTGCTCGTCCTCGGGCTCGGTCTTCCTCAGGAGGAGCAGCACCCATGACGTACGTCGGAGGCCAACCGCTCACGGTCGGCACGATCTTCGAGCGGATGCGCACCGTCTACGGCGACAACTCCGTCATCGACGCGCTTCCCGGTGGCACGACGCGCATCACCTACCGCGAGCTCGGTGACCGCGTCCTGCGGCTCGTCACGGTGCTGCAGGACCTCGGTGTCCAGCCCGGCGACCGTGTCGCGTCCTTCGCGAACAACTCGAGCCGCCACGTCGAGCTCTACTACGCCGTACCCCTAGCAGGTGCGGTGCTGCACATGGTCAACATCCGGCTCCACGACGACCAGCTCGAGCACGTCATCTCCGACGCCGGTGACGTCCTCGTCTTCGCCGACGACGACCTGGTCGAGCGGCTCGGCGCCCTCACGCTGCCGTCCGTCCAGAAGGTGCTGGCCCTCGGCGCCGACGTCGACGCGCTGGTCGCCCAGGCCGCGCCGTGCACAGACCTGCCCGACCTGCAGGAGGACATGCTCGCGGGGATGTGCCACACCAGCGGCACCACCGGGCTGCCCAAGGCCGCCGTCTACACCCACCGCTCGACGTACCTCCATGCCCTCACGGCCTGCATGGTCGACGGCCTCGCGCTGTCCGAGCGCGAGCGGGTGCTGCCGGTCGTACCCCTGTTCCACGCGTGCGGCTGGGGCCTGCCCTACAGCGCTCCGTTCACCGGCGCGGAGCTCGTCCTCGTCGGCGCCGACACGTCGCCCGCGAACCTCGCCCGGGTCATCGCCGAGGAGCAGGTGACCTGGGGCGCCGGCGTGCCGACGATCTGGAACGGCCTGCTGCCGCTGGCGAAGGACCTGCCCAGCCTCAAGACGCTCGGTGTCGGCGGGTCCGCCTCGCCACGGGCCCTCATCGCGGCCTACGACGAGCTCGGAATCACGCTGCTCCAGCTGTGGGGGATGACCGAGACGGGTCCGCTCGCCTCGACCAGCCGCCCGAGGAGGAGGCACGACGGCCTGCCCTACGAGGAGCTCCTCGACGTCCGCACGAAGACCGGCACGATCCTGCCCGGGCTCGAGGCTCGCGTCGTCGGCGACGACGGCGCGGTGCTGCCGTGGGACGGTGAGTCGGTCGGTGAGCTGGAGTGCCGCGGCCCCTGGGTGGCGGCCGACTACTGGGGCGGAGCGCCCGAGAAGTTCGACGACGGCTGGCTGCGCACCGGCGACATGGCGCGGATGGAGCACGACGGCTACTTCACGATCGTCGACCGCTCGAAGGACCTCGTGAAGTCCGGAGGCGAGTGGATCTCGTCCGTCGAGCTCGAAGGAGCCTGCCTCGGCCACCCGGCGGTCAAGGAGGCCGCAGTCGTCGGTGTCCCGTCGGCGAAGTGGGACGAGCGCCCCGTCGTCGTCGCGTCACTGCACTCGGAGCTGACCCTGGCCGAGCTCCGGGAGTTCCTCACCGGCAAGGTCGCCAAGTGGTGGCTGCCGGACGAGCTCGTCATCGTGGACGACGTCGCCAAGACCAGCGTCGGGAAGTACGACAAGAAGGTCATCCGGACCCAGGTCGCGCACCTCTCCCTGCCCTAGGAAGGAGGCGCGATGTCCCAGCCTCGCGCTCTCGTGGCCGTGGTCGCCGCTCTGCTGGCCCTCACGACGTCCGCCCACGCCGATCCGGGCAAGCCGGCCCGCACCAGGCCGCAGGGCCCGGCTGCGGTGAGGTTCGCCCGTGACGTCCCGCTGCTGAAGGACTCCGAGTGGGGCTGGACCGTCGGCGGTTTCGGCGGCATCCGGCGCGGCTACCCGCTGAAGCACGTGCCGGTGATCTTCGTGCACGGCAACAACGTCGACGCTGCCGACTGGTACCCGGTCCGCGACGACTTCCTCAAGGCCGGCTGGACCAGGCAGGAGCTGTGGGGGCTGTCGTACGGCGGCCTCGGCGGCCACAACGGCACGGCCCTCAGGCGGCAGAACCCGGAAGCCGACACCGAGCACCAGCAGGAGGGCTCCGACCAGACCTACGTCACCGAGGACGACGTCAACGTCCCTGACCTCTACTGCTTCATCAAGGTCGTGCAGGCCTACACCGGCTCCAGGCGCTTCGTGATCGTGAGCCACTCGCTCGGCGTGACGCTGGCCCGCGAGACGCTGCGCGTACACCGCGAGCTGCGCCGGGACCTGGTCGCGTTCGTGGGGATCGCCGGTGCGAACCACGGCACGACGTTCTGCCCGCCGGGGTCCGAGGGCAACGTGGTCAGCTGCGACGAGATCGCCGCGGGCACGGCCTGGCTCGCGCGCCTCAACGCGGCGGGGGAGACCTACGGCCCGGCGCGGTGGATGACCGTGTACGACGGCAGCGGCGCCGGCGACCCGGCCTACGTCGGCGACAGCTACGCCCAGTCCCCGGCGCTGAGAGGTGCGGTGAACATGCAGTACCCGCACACCTATCACAACGACCTGCGCGTCGATGCCGGCATCGTCGCCGCCTACCGGGCCTGGATCGAGCGCTTCGCGACCCTGCACCGGTGAGCCTTGGTGCGGACGCACCAACGGGGAGGGGTCGTTTCTGCCTCCCCGCACACACGGCTGATCCGCGCGCCACGGAGAATACGGACATGAGGACCCGGATCCCCCTGGCCGTGGTGGCGCTGCTCGCCGTCTCGGCCTGCGGCAGCACCGTCCAGCAGTCCTCGACGACAACCCTGAACGGGACCAGCGGCGACGGCCTCTCCTCCGCCTCCGGGAGCTCGACCGGCGACGCCGGCACTCTCGGCACCGGCGCTGCGGCCGGTGCCGGTGGGAGCTCGACCGGGCTCGGCACATCGGGCAGCGCGGGGGTGGGGACGGACGGGTCGACAGGCTTGGGCAACACCGGCGGCAGCAGCGGGGACCCGACCGGCGGGGGGAGCGACGGCACGGGTGCGCCGCCGCTACCGAGCCAGGGGAGCACCGGTCTGGGCGTGACCGCGAAGACGATCAGCATCGGGATCGGCTACTCGACGGACGGCGACGCGGCGAACGCCGCGATCGGCGCAGGGTCGTTCACCCAGGGCGACGAGAAGGGCAGCGCCCAGGCGCTCATCGATGAGATCAACGCGCACGGCGGGGTCGCGGGGCGCAAGCTGGTCGGTGTCTTCCACGGCTACAACGTCACGTCCGCGACCCCCGGCTCGACCCAGGACCAGGCCGCCTGCGACGACTGGACCGTCGACCACAAGGTCATCGCGGTGATGAGCAGCAGCCTGACCGACACCCTGGTGGCCTGCCTCAAGCAGCGCGGCGTGCTGCTCATCAAGGCGGGACAGATCGTCGACGCCGACCAGACCTACCTGCGGAGCTACTCCAACGAGCTGCTGCTCGCGACGATGTCGCAGGACCGCATCTTCAAGGACCAGGCCCAGGCCTTCCAGCGGCAGAAGTACTTCACCGGCTGGAACACCGTCAACGGCACCCCCGGCGCGACGACCAAGGTCGGTGTGCTCACCTACGACAACGACAGCTTCACCCGGTCGCTCCGGCACGTGATCCTGCCGGCTCTCAAGGCAGCTGGGCACGCTCCCGCCGAGTCGGACGTGATCCAGGTGCACAAGGTGCAGCAGCAGTCGGACACCGCCGGCACCACCGCGCAGATCAAGAGCGCGGTGCTGCGCCTGCAGTCCGACGGCGTGACGCACGTCGTCCTCGGCGACGCCAGCGCTTTCATCATGGAGTTCTTCGCCGCCAACGCCCGGACCCAGGGCTACTTCCCGCGCCTCGGCGTGACGTCGGGCGCGGCGCCCGAGGCCGTCTTCGAGGCCGGACTGGCAACGGCGCAGCAGCTCAACGGCATCTCCGGCAACGGCTGGCTGCCGACCCTCGACCTGCCGGGCGCCGAGGCCAACAAGCACACCAACAGCGCAGCCAAGCGCTGCCTCGAGATCCTCAAGCGCAGGACGGGCCAGCAGCCCGCGAACGCCAACGAGGCGACGATCGCTCTCGGCGACTGCGACAGCCTCTTCATCTTCCAGAAGGCGATGTCCCTGGCCCCGACCCTCAGCCCCGCCGGCCTGTTGGCCGGCTTCGACAAGCTCGCCGGGAGCTACGTGTCGCCGACTGTCGGCCCGACCTTCGTCTCGTCGAACCAGCACGACACCGCGGTGCAGGCCTGGGACCTGAACTGGGTCTCGAGCTGCACCTGCGTGCGCTACTCGAGCCAGCGACGCGTCCCCAGCCTCTAGAAGCCGGTCCGCGGGCCGATGCGGACCATCACGCCTCCCGCTGCATGTGCCGGCCGCCGTAGTTGATGCCGTCGACGAGGCCGTCGGTGCCCCGGCTGAAGTAGCCCTTGAGCCCCTTCGCGTCGCCTTCCGCCACGACGTACCGGTCCGGCCCGTCGGTCGTCAGACCGAGGAAGGTGTCGGGCTGCTCGGCGTCCTCGCCCTCGGGCAGGAACGTGAGGTCGGTGATGCGCGCCTTGACGACGAGCTTCGGGTGCTCGGCGACGACGCGCACCTCGACGGCGGTGGTGCGGTAGAGGCCCTCGTACTCCGAGAGCTGCTCGGGAGTGACCTCGGCGAGCTCGGGCTCCTTGGTGGACAGCCCGAGGTGCTCCTCGAGCGCCCAGGCGCGCAGCTTGTGGTGCAGCTCGGCGCCCGTCGGTCCGCAGTTCGTCATGCAGACGAAGGCGAAGTCCTTCGCAGTCACCATCACGAAGTCGGAGTGCTGGCCGTGGGTCGTGCCGCCGTGGCCGACGAGCGTCTCGCCGTCGAGGTCGGCGAGCAGCCACGAGATGCCGACCGCGTCGCCGAGGGCGGAGCCCGGCATCGTCGCGGTGGGCTGCTGCATCTGCTCGCGCGCCGCCTTGCTCAGCACCTCGTCGCCGACGTGGCCGAGGTGGAACCGGGCCCACGTCAGCTGGTCGCCGACGGTCGCGGTCCAGCCTCCGGCCGGGGTCGCGGAGCGCGGGATCGCCCACGGCTTCAGCACGACGACGCTGCCGTCCTCGTGCCGGTTGTGGCCGCTCGCGAACCGCATCGTCATGATCTCCTTGCCGAACCCGAAGGTGCGGTCGAGACCGAGCGGGTCCAGGACCAGCTCGCGGACGGCCTGCTCGTACGTCGTGCCGTGGACGCGCGCGATGAGGTGACCGGCGAGGCTCAGCGAGGCGTTGTTGTAGGACGGCGCGGAGCCGAGGGGCGAGACCTGGGGGAGGGTGGCCATGTAGGCGACGTACTTCTCGAGGGCGTCGTCGCCGTCGCCGGTGTCCTCGAAGACGTCGCCCATCCAGCCGGCCGTGTGGTTGAGCAGCTGCAGCACGGTGACCTTCGCGGCCACGTCCTCGTCCTTGAGGACGAGGTCCGGCAGGTAGGTGCGGACCGGGGCGTCGAGGTCGATGAGGCCCTTCTCG
>JAODNF010000312.1 GCA_025464915.1 Frankiales bacterium
GGAACGCCTTGTCGGCCCGGAAGTAGTCGACGTGATTGGCGGCGCTGCTGTCCTTGCCGATGGTCTGCGAGGCGATGGCGATGGCGATGATCGTGCCGACGTAGGCCAGGAACTCGGTGGTCTTCCAGGCCGCCTTCGTCTCGGTGCTGAGCCGGCGGGTGCGGCGCGGCGTCGGGTGCGCCGGGTTCAGGCCGGTCGGCATCGGGGTGTGCGTCGTCGCGCCGGTGGTGCCGGTGGTGCCGGTGGTGCCGGTCGTCATGTTGCTCATCGGAGGCTCCTTCGGTTGCGGTGCTGGGGGAAGTTGCACCTTCGACAACCAAGTGCCCGCTCGGGCGGTTGTCATTCCGGGTGCGAGGCAACATCTTCCTCGCCAGGACGGCAACGAACCGTGGTCCGCATCACGTGCCTCGAGGGTCGGTCGCAACCCCCGTCCCGCCGTGCTCAGCGCACCGCCACGCCGCTGCCGGCGCGCTGCGCCGGGAGGTCTGCGCGCCGGGCGCGACGGGCGCGCTTCGCGGCGTACATGGCCTCGTCCGCTTCCGTGAGGGCGGCGGCACAGCCGCGCGGGACCTGGTCGGAGCGTGAGCAGCTGGCCGAACAGATCTGGGCTACTGCGCGGGCCGCAGGCGGACACGGATCCAGAGGGGGACGACGAGCCACAGCAGCAGCGCGGCGGCGCTCACGGCGACGACGACCCAGGTGACTGCCGCCCCGCCGAGGACCACGTCGAAGATCAGGGCGTTCACACCGACGAGCGCCGCGACCAGCAGGGCGGCCCCGAGCAGGGCACACCAGTGCGCGACCGCCACGAGCACCTCGCGCTCGTGCTGGCGGAAGAGCACCCGGTGCATCGCCACGGGAGCGATCAGCAGCAGGGTCGACCCGGCCGACAGCGACACCACGAGCAGGTACAGGGTGCGCTGTCCGTGGCTGAGGCTCGAGAACCGCTGCTGGAACGGCAGCGTCAGCAGGAAGCCGGTGAGCAGCTGGACCCCGGTCTGCACGACGCGGAGCTCCTGGAGCAGCTCCGCCCAGTTGCGGTCGAGCGTCTGGTCAGGGGTCTCATCTGCTCGCTCCTGCTGCACGCCCGGTGCCTTCCCCGTTTCCGGCTGGGACAGTCACGGGAACGGAGGGAGCGCCGACGCTCCCGGCATGGATCGGCCGCAGCGGCGGTACACCGACGTCATGAACCAAGGCGACGCTCCCCTGCTGGACGCTCTGGCGGACTACCACCGGGCGAACCGGTACGGCTTCACCCCACCTGGGCACCGGCTCGGGCGTGGGACCGATCCACGGGTTCGGGACGTCCTCGGCGAGGAGCCCTTCCGCGCGGACGTCCTGGCCAGCAGTGGCCTGGACGACCGTCACTCCTCGGGAGCGCTGCTCGAGAAGGCCGAGCAGCTCATGGCCGAGGCGGTCGGTGCCGAGCACGCCTTCTTCTCCACCTGCGGCAGCTCGCTGTCGGTGAAGGCGGCCATGCTCGCCGTGGCAGGGACCGAGGGCGAGCTCATCATCGGGCGGGACAGCCACAAGTCCGTCGTGGCCGGGCTGGTCTTCTCCGGACTGCAGCCACGCTGGGTCCCGCCGCGCTGGGACGCCCGCTTGCACCTGTCGCACCCGCCGTCGCCGGAGGCGTACGAGCGGGCCTGGGAGCGGCACCCGGACGCCGCAGCGGCACTTCTCGTCAGCCCGTCGCCATACGGCACCTGCGCCGACGTCGAGGCGATCGCCGACGCCTGCCACGCGCGCGGCAAGCCACTGATCGTCGACGAGGCGTGGGGCGCGCACCTGCCCTTCCACGAGGACCTGCCCACGTGGGCCATGAACGCGGGGGCGGACGTCTGCGTCGTGAGCGTCCACAAGATGGGTGCCGGGTTCGAGCAAGGCAGCGTCTTTCACGTCCAGGGCGATCTGGTGGACGCTGCCCATCTGGCGTCCTGCGCCGATCTGCTGATGACCACCAGTCCCAGCGTGCTGGTCTACACGGCCTTGGACGGGTGGCGCCGCCAGATGGTGCAGCACGGCCACCAGCTGTTGGACGGAGCCCTCCGGCTGGCAGCCGACGTGCGGCGTCAGGTGGACCGCATTGCAGGCCTGAACGTGCTGCACGACGAGCTGCTCGAGGCGGAGGCCAGTCACGACCTCGACCTGCTGCAGGTCCTCATCACAGTCGCTGGTCTGGGCATCAGCGGCTACCAGGCCGCGGACTGGCTCAGGGAGCACTGCCGCCTGGATGTCGGCCTCAGCGACCACCAGCGCATCCTGGCCACGCTGTCTATGGCAGACGACGAGAGCACAGCACGCAGGCTCCTCGACGGCCTGGCGGCGCTTGCCGAAGCCGCGCCGGCGATGCAGAAGCCGAGTCCGATCGACATCCCGGCGCCGGAGGACCTAGAGCTCGAGCAGGTCCTGACCCCGCGGGAAGCGTTCTTCGCCCCCGCAGAGCTCGTCAGCGTGAAGGAGGCGGCGAACCGGATCGCCGCCGAGCAGATCACTCCTTACCCGCCCGGCATCCCGGTGGCCGTGCCGGGGGAACGGCTCAACACGCAGGTCCTCGACTACCTCCGCAGCGGGCTCGCAGCGGGCATGGTGCTTCCCGACGCCACCGACAAGAGCCTCGACTCGGTGCGCGTCGTCCGCGGACGCTGAGCCAGCGCCCCGCCCGAAGATCAGCCCGCGAGGCGCAGGGACTGCACGGTGCCGCCACGCTCCGACGCCGTCTCGGGAGCGGCGTCGGACGTCGCGGTGAGGTAGCGGTCCGGCAGCGACAGCTTCCAGATCGTGCGCAGCGTCTTCGCGTACTGACCGAGCAGCGAGCCCGTCGTGTAGGGCAGCGCGTACTTCGCGCAGAGGGCCTCGACGCGCTCGGCGATCTCGGGGTAGCGGTTGGAGGGCAGGTCCGGGAACAGGTGGTGCT
>JAODNF010000365.1 GCA_025464915.1 Frankiales bacterium
CGTCGTGACCGGCTCGCAGGTACCCGTCATCGAGACCGGGGTCGGCAACTGCACGGTCTACGTCGACCGCTGGGCCGACCTCGACAAGGCCGTCGCGATCATCGTCGATGCCAAGACCACGCGGCCCTCGGTCTGCAACGCCGCCGAGACCCTGCTCGTGCACGCGGACGCTGCCGATGCGTTCCTGCCGCTGGCCGTGAAGGCGTTGAAGGACAAGGGCGTCACCCTGCACGCCGACGCTCGCGCGGCAGCGTTCGACGCGACGGCGCTGCAGGTCACCGACGAGGACTGGGCCGCCGAGTACCTCTCGCTCGACCTGGCCGTCGGCGTCGTCGACTCCCTCGACGAGGCGGTCTCGCACATCCGCCGGTGGGGGAGCGGCCACACCGAGGCCATCGTCACGCGCGACGTCGACGAGGCCCGTCGGTTCGTGAAGAGCCTCGACTCAGCCGCAGTGATGATCAACGCGTCGACCCGCTTCACCGACGGCTCCGAGTTCGGCTTCGGCGCCGAGATCGGCATCTCCACGCAGAAGCTGCACGCCCGGGGTCCGATGGGCCTGCCGGAGCTGACCTCCACGACCTACGTCGTCACCGGGGACGGCCACGTCCGGGGCTAGCGCGACTCGAGGCGCACGAGCTCGACGAGGTTGCCGAGCGCGAGGCTGACGTCGTAGAGGTGCAGGCCCCACGCCGGACCGAGCACCTTGGGAAGCTCGGCGGGACGCGTGTCACCTGCCACCCTGTGGACGTCGACCTGGAACCAGGCGTAGCCGCCTCGCTGGTGGCAGGCGCCGGTGAGGTAGCCCGGGTAGGTCACGAACGTCGTGGTGGCCGTGGTCGCCGTCAGTGCCTGGCTGACGGGGACGATCGGCTTCAAGGCATCGACGTCACCGGCGAGCAGTGCGGGGCTGGTGCAGGCGGCGACGAGGTGCCGGGCCTTGTCGGGGCGGCCGAAGAGCGTCGTCGGGGGAGGCGTGGTGTCGAAGGTGTTGTAGGCGACGGCGCAGCCGTTCTGGGTCCCGCTGGTGCAGAGCGGGATGTTCTGCAGGTCGCCACCCGCGGCCTTGCCCGCCGGCACCTTGAGGGTGCCGCCGATCAGCAGCGCGGACACCAGCCGCTGCCGTAGGGCGGCGTTGCCGTCGACCTCCTCCTGGAGCAGGCTGAGCAGCTCGAGGCTGCCCTGTGAGTGGCCGATCAGGACGAACCGTCGTCCCGGGTTGTTGTTGAGGTAGTCGTGGAACGCCGACACGACGTCAGCGTGCGACTGCGCCCGCGCCCTCCTGTCGTTGTACTTACCGGCGAACAGGGCGGACACGGTCAGCTGCCGGTAGACCGGCGCGTAGACCCGGCACACCGACGAGAAGGGGGCGACCTGGGCGACGGCGACGTCCCGCTCCGCCTGGTCGACCTGCAGCGGGGCGCTCGTCGTCCTGGCACGCGACACCGTGGGGTAGACGTAGAAGCAGTCGACCTTCTGGTCGACGTCGGGCGCGGGCTGGGTGACCTTCGCGCCACCGGCCTGGATGACCGTCGTGTCCAGCGGTGTGTGGCACGGGTCGCCGGTCGCCTTCGGCTGGCAGAGCCAGAGCGTGGGGTGCGCGACCGGCAGCTTCGGACCGCCGGTCGTCGGCGTCGGTGACTGGGTGGCGATGGGGTGCGTGCCGGAGGTGCAGGCGGCCACCAGCAGCAGGGCCGCGAGGCTCTTCCTCATCAGTAGCCGTTCGCCTCGCCCTCACCGGCGAGGTGCCCGGTGATCGCGGCGTAGTCCTCGCCGGAGTGCCCCGCGGCCAGCGTCCGCTTGGCCTGGTCGAGGCAGGCGCGGGTGACCTCGAGGTCGCTGTCGGCGGAGGTGACCGCGAGGTCGAGGTCCTTGGCCATCAGGTCGACCGAGAACGTCGCCGCCGTGAAGTCGTCGGCCTGGATCATCGGCAGCTTCTGGTTCAGGTACCAGCCGTAGGCGGTCTGGCTGAGCACGAGGAGCAGCAGGTCCTTGTCGATCCCGAGGTCCCGCCCGAGCCGCAGCGACTCCCCGAGCCCGGCCGCCATGACGCCGAGGCCCTGGTTGACGCACAGCTTCAGCGCGGACGCGGACCCGACCCCGCCGACGTGCAGGACGCGGTCCGGGTCGCCCCACAGCACAGCGAGCTCTCGGGCCAGCTGGACGTCGTCGGCGGCGCCGCCCAGGAACACCCCGAGGGTGCCGTCGGTCGCGGGCTTCACGCTGCCCGCCACGGGGGCATCGACGTACCGCAGTCCCTCCGCGTGGCAGGCCTTCGCGAACTCGTGCGCCGCCTCCGGACCGATGGTCGAGGCGTCGACCACGAGCGCACCGGGCGCGCCCGCGATCACGTCGGCGAGCACCGCCCGGACGGCGTCCGGGCCGAAGAGCATGAGGACGACGACCTCGGCGTCCGCGACGGCGGCAGCGACCGACAGCCCCTCGGTCGCCCCGAGGTCGAGCAGGTCACCTGCCTTGCCCGACGTGCGGTTCCACACCGTGACGTCGTGCCCGGCACGCACCACGTGGGCCGCCATCGGCGCACCCATCCGACCCAGACCCAGGAAGGCGACCTTCATGCTGCCGACCCTATCGGTGCCGCGAATGGCTACGGCACTTCGAGATCCGCAACGGAAGTCGAAGTGCTGTAGCCGTTCGCCTCACGATCAGGCGTTGACCCTCAGCAGGCCGAACATCGAGCCGTGCGGGTCGGTGACGATGCTGAACGCGACGTTCTCCATCTCGGCGTACTCGACGACGTGCGTCGCGCCGAGGGCGACCGCCTCCGCGCCCTTGGCCTTCGGGTCCTCGGCCTTGAAGTACGGCATCCAGTAGGACGGCACGGCGTCGGGCGCCATCTCGGGCATGTCCATGCAGCCCGCGACCGACGAGCCGCCCTGCTGGAACTCGGTGTAGCCGGGCTGGACCCGGGCGCCCCAGCCGAAGACCTTCTCGTAGAACGGCAGGACGGCGGCCTGGTCGCGCGTGGTGTTCTCGATCCAGGAAGGGCAGCCCTCCTCGTCGATGCGCTCGGAGCCCAGGTGCTCCTTCGGCTCCCAGACGCCGAAGAACGCGCCGTCGGGCGCGGTGTAGACGGCCATCACGCCCAGCTGGCCGACCGCCATCGGCGGGGCGACGACGGTGCCGCCCGCCTCGGTCACCTTGGCGGTCGTCTTCTCGGCGTCGTCGGTGCACACGTAGCAGGACCAGACGGGCGGCATGCCCTCCTGCATGAGCGGCATGACGCCAGCGACGGGCTTGCCGTCGCTGGAGAAGTTGGCGTAGCCGCCGAACTCCTCGGCGCGCGAGGTGTCGCAGGTCCAGCCGAACAGGGCGCCGTAGAACTCGATGCTGTGGGCGACGTCGGGCGTCGAGAGGTCCACCCAGATCGGCTCGCCGGCTTCGTACGCGGTCTTGATGGTCATGAGGTCCTCCCGGAAGGCGGTGCGGTGCTCTGCGGACGCCAGCCCAACGTATTGCTCATCGGTGACAGAAACAGGGCAGTCGCGTGAACCTCGGGGGCATGCGCCAGAATGCGGTTCTAGAGACCGAAGGAGACCCCGTGCTGCAGCCCCAGTTTGCGTCCGTCGAGGACACCGCCACGCGCCTCGGCGCGGCCGGCTACCTGACCGACCACGCGATCGCCACGACGGTCTTCCTGGCCGACCGCCTCGGCAAGCCGCTGCTCATCGAGGGCCCGGCCGGCGTCGGCAAGACCGAGCTCGCGAAGTCCGTCGCCCTCGCGACCAACAGCGAGCTCATCCGGCTCCAGTGCTACGAGGGGCTCGACGAGGCCCGGGCGCTGTACGAGTGGAACTACAAGAAGCAGCTGCTGCGCATCCAGGCCGCGAGCGACGACACCGCGTGGGACGAGATCCACGACGACGTCTTCGCGGAGGAGTTCCTGCTCAGCCGCCCGCTGCTCACCGCCATCCGCAACCCCAACCCGACGGTGCTGCTCATCGACGAGACAGACAAGGCCGACGTCGAGGTCGAGGGCCTGCTGCTCGAGGTGCTGTCGGACTTCCAGGTCACGATCCCCGAGCTCGGCACCATCGAGGCGGCCCGCCGCCCGCTGGTGTTCCTCACCTCCAACGCCACGCGCGAGCTGTCGGAGGCCCTCAAGCGCCGCTGCCTCTACCTGCACCTCGACTACCCGGCCGCCGACCGCGAGAAGGCCATCGTCCTGTCCCGCGTGCCCGAGGTTGCGGAGCAGCTAGCCGACTCCCTGGTACGCACGGTGCGCGCGCTGCGGGCTCTCGAGCTGAAGAAGTCGCCGTCCATCGCGGAGACCATCGACTGGGCCAAGACCCTGGTGGCCCTCGGCCTCGACACGCTCGACGAGCAGGCCGTCCACGAGACGCTCGGCGTGGTACTCAAGCACGCGAGCGACCACACCCGCGCCATCGAGCAGCTGAAGCTGAACTAGGTGAGCACCGGGCTGATCGACCGCGAGATCGCGTTCCTCGACGCGCTCCGCAAGGCCGGCCTGACCGTGTCGCTGGCCGAGGTGCTCGACTGCACCCGCGCCCTCGGGGCCATCGAGCTCATCGACCGCGAGGCGCTGCGGCACGCCTACGCCGCCTGCGTGCTCAAGCGGCCGGCGCACCGCACGACCTTCGACACCCTCTTCGACCTCTGGTACCCCGCCGTCATCGGCGACCAGAGCCGCACCGAGGACGACCCGCTGAACGCCCTCGACGGCGACGGCGAGGGACCGGCCGATC
>JAODNF010000388.1 GCA_025464915.1 Frankiales bacterium
TACTGGCCCATGAACAGCAGCTGCTTGCCGGGCTGGGCCCACATGAAGGCGAGGTAGGCACGGAAGTTCGCGAGCTGCTGCCAGCGGTCACCGGGCATCTTGCGCAGGAGCGACCCCTTGCCGTGCACGACCTCGTCGTGGCTGATCGGCAGCATGTAGTTCTCGGAGTAGGCGTAGACCATCGAGAACGTCATCTGGTGGTGGTGGTAGCCCCGGTAGATCGGCTCGCGCGCCATGTAGTCGAGCGAGTCGTGCATCCAGCCCATGTTCCACTTGAACCCGAAGCCGAGGCCGCCGAGGTGGGTGGGCCTCGAGACACCCGGCCAGCTGGTGGACTCCTCGGCGATCGTCATCGCCGAGGGGTGGTGCTTGTAGACCGTCGCGTTCATCTCCTGCAGGAACGCGACGGCCTCGAGGTTCTCCCGGCCGCCGTAAATGTTGGGCACCCAGTCCTCGCGGGAGTAGTCCAGGTAGAGCATCGAGGCGACGGCGTCGACGCGCAGGCCGTCGATGTGGAACTCCTCGATCCAGAACAGCGCGTTGGCGACGAGGAAGTTGCGCACCTCCTTGCGGCCGAAGTCGAAGACGTAGGTGCCCCAGTCGAGCTGCTCGCCGCGACGCGGGTCGGCGTGCTCGTAGAGCGGCGTGCCGTCGAAGCGGGCCAGCGCCCACTCGTCCTTCGGGAAGTGGGCGGGGACCCAGTCCACGATGACCCCGATGCCGGCCTGGTGCAGCTTGTCGACGAGGTAGCGGAACTCGTCGGGGTCGCCGAAGCGCGAGGTGGGGGCGTAGTAGGAGGTGACCTGGTAGCCCCAGGAGCCGCCGAACGGGTGCTCGGCCACCGGCAGCAGCTCGACGTGCGTGTAGCCGAGCCAGCTGACGTACTCGACGAGCTGGTCGGCGAGCTCTCGGTAGGACAGGCCCTGCCGCCACGACCCCAGGTGCACCTCGTAGACGCTCATCGGGGCCGCGTGCGGCTGGGTCTGCGCCCGGTCGGTCAGCCACTCGCCGTCGCCCCAGGTGTAGTCGCTCTCGTGGACGACGGAGGCCGTCAGCGGCGGCACCTCGGTGCGCTGCGCCATCGGGTCGGCCTTGTCGCGCCACACGGAGTCGGCGCCGAGGACCGCGAACTTGTAGTGGGTGCCGTTGCCGATGTCGGGGACGAACAGCTCCCAGACGCCGCTGCCGCCGAGGGAGCGCATCGGGTGCGACGAGCCGTCCCAGCCGTTGAAGTCGCCCTTCACCCGCACCCCTCGGGCGCTGGGGGCCCAGACCGCGAAGGCGACGCCGGTCGTGGTGCCGTAGGTCCTGGTGTGCGCCCCGAGAACCTCCCAGAGCTGCTCGTGGCGGCCCTCGCCGATCAGGTGCAGGTCGATCTCGCCGAGGCTCGGCAGGTAGCGGTAGGGGTCGTCCGCCGGGTAGGTCGTGCCGTTGTAGGTGACGTCGAGCCGGTAGTCGCGGACGGGGCCGTCGACGGTCGCCTCCCAGATGCCGCTGCTCCGGTGCTGCAGGTCGACGCGCTCGTCCCCGAGCACGGCGACCACCGCCTCCGCCCCCGGACGGAGGGCGCGAACGACCGACCGCTTCCCCAGCGCGTGCATGCCGAGGATGCCGTGGGGGTCGTGGTGCGCCCCACCGGCGAGCCGCTCGAGGTCCTCGGTCGTCGGGCCCACGGCTTGTGTCGTCATGCTGCTTCTCCCACCAGTCGTCCGATCGACGCGAGCGGCACCTTGAGCCAGGCCGGTCGGTTGCGCGCTTCGTACACGGTCTCGTAGACGGCCTTGTCGAGCTCGAACGCACGCAGCAGGACCGCCTCCTCACGAGGGTCTGCCCCGACAGCCGCGGCGTACCCGTCGCAGAAGGCATCGCGGTTGCGGGTCGCCCACTCCTGCGCCCGGAAGCGGAGGTCCGGGCGCAGCTCCTGCTCGGCCAGCAGGTGCTGGGCGGCGTAGTCGAAGGACCGGAGCATGCCGGCGACGTCCCGCAGCGGGCTCATCAGCGCGCGTCGCTCGGACAGCGGTCGGGCCGGCTCGCCCTCGAAGTCGAGCAGCACCCAGCCGTCCTGGGTCCGCAGCACCTGTCCGAGGTGGTAGTCGCCGTGCACCCGCTGCACCTCGACCGGGTCGGTCAGGGCCGCCACCTCGTCGTAGGCTGCGCGCATCGCGTCGGCGTGCTCGGCAAGCTCGGGTACGACGAGCAACGCGGCGTCGAGCCGCTCGTGCAGTTGACGTGCGGTCGCCCGGGACTCGTCGGCACCGGCAGTCGCCGAGGGGAGCACCGAGCGCATGAGCGCGTGCACCTCGCCGGTGGCGGCACCGAGCCGCTCGGCCTCGCCGGCGAAGTCGCCACCGACCTCGTCGGCATGCAGGTCGCCCTCGGCGAACAGGTCGCGGACGCTCGCCGTCGCCATGGCCCATCCCTCGGAGCTGCCGCGAAGGAACGGCTGCATCAGACCCAGGGTCGTGACCTCGCCGTCCACGGTGCCGTCGTACCAGGCCAGCGGTGTCGCGACGTGCGGCGAGCCCGCATCGGCCAGCGCCTTCGTGACCTCGATGTCGGGGTTGGCCCCCGGCTGGAGGCGACGGAAGAGCTTGAGGATCAGGGCATCGCCGTAGACGACGGAGGTGTTGCTCTGCTCGGCGCCGAGCACCCGGCCGGGAAGGTCGCCGCCGATGTCGCCGTCGTTCACGAAGGACAGGCCGTCCACCCGCGCACCCCGGGCGAGGTGCTCCAGCAGCACGGCGGAGGCCACGGGGTCGTGCACGGCGTCGTAGACGTGCTGCCCCTCGTGCTCCCCGAGGACGGCGTGCTCCAGTCGTTGCTCGACGTGGCCCTTGGTGGATGCCAGGAGCAGCTGGTAGTGCTCCAGAGCGGCGTCGTCGTAGGTCACCTCCACGATGAGCAGCCGGACCTGAGGCTCGGCGTCGAGCAGCACGGTGCTGGAGACCTCGGTGACCGAGGAGATGCCGCGGCCCTTGCCGCCGAACCAGCGCTGCTGCGGCAACCACTCCTGGATGAGCTGCATCATGCGACGTCCCTCACGGCGAACCAGAAGAACCCGTGTGCCGGGAGCGAGAGCAGGTACGGCAGCTCGCCGATCGGCGGGAACGGCACGCCGCCCGTCAGCTCGACCAGCCGCTTGCCCTCGTACCTGGAGAGCTCCAGCTCCACGGGCTGCGGGAAGCGGGAAAGGTTGTTCACGCAGACGACCTTGTCGTCACCGAACTCGCGGCAGAACGCCAGCACCGACGGGTTCGAGGCCTCGAGCTCCTCGAAGCTGCCCATCCCGAACACCGGGTGGTCCCGCCGGATCAGCAGCATCTTGCGCGTCCAGTGCAGCAGCGACGACTGCGAGCGCATCTGCGCGTCGACGTTCAGGGCCTGATAGCCGTAGACGGGGTCCAGGATCAGGGGGAGGTACATCGCCTGCGGGTCGGCGAGGGAGAACCCGCCGTTGCGGTCGGCGCTCCACTGCATCGGGGTCCGGACGCCGTCGCGGTCACCGAGGTAGATGTTGTCGCCCATCCCGATCTCGTCGCCGTAGTAGAGGACGGGGGACCCGGGCAGCGAGAGCAGCATGCCGGTGAACAGCTCGATCTGGTCTCGGCTGTTCTCGAGCAGCGGCGCCAGCCGGCGCGCGATGCCGATGTTGGACTTCATCCGCGGGTCCTTGGCGTACTCCGCGTACATGTAGTCGCGCTCCTCGTCGGTGACCATCTCCAGGGTCAGCTCGTCGTGGTTGCGCAGGAAGATGCCCCACTGGCAGTTGTCCGGGATCGGCGGCGTCT
>JAODNF010000391.1 GCA_025464915.1 Frankiales bacterium
TCGAGGGCTCCGAAGACGTGGATGGGCGCTGTGATGCCGGCTCCGTCGAGAACGGTTCTGAGCTTTGCGAGCGTGGTAAGCCGGGCCACCAGCGAGTTCCCGAGCTCTTTCTCGGTGAAGCCGATCACGTCGAATCGTGCGAGGTTGGGCGCAGCGTCGGTGAGGGCGCGCGGGCTGTGGAACGCTCCGGGCCGTTCAGGCTTGAGGAGCATGTCGGAGGCAACACCGCGACGGTCGAACAGCCGCCTTGCCCGGTCGATCTGCGCTTCGTAGCTCTCGGGGTCGATGTCGGGTCCGTCGTAGGAGACCGCGAGCACGGGCCTGTCGGGGAGCCGGTCGAGAATGCTGACGTAGCCGTCCTGGTTGTAGGCCCGGTCGACGCCGCGGTCTTCGCGGTCGGCTTGACCGCTCTCCCAATCGGGACCCGTCTCATAGCCACCGCTGTCGATGACGAGCAGTTGGGGCATATCGAACAGGGCAGTCCGTCCGCCTTCGAGGAATATGCCAGCCCCTTCCAGGTGGTTGCCGTGAAGGTCGTAGGCAGAGATGAGCAGCGATTCGTTCAGATCGTCACGCGCTTGGTTGACCAGGAAGTTGCTCTCAGGGACGCCCTCCTTGTCTCGAGGGAAGCCCTTGCTGCTGACGCTGGGCACGAGCAACGGCGTGGACAAGGCCACGCCGGCCAGACGGACATCTCGGCTACGCGCGTGCAACGATCGACTCCCTGTCCTTGCAGGAACGGCAGGTGCCGCAAGGCTGGTTGCTGCTCTCGCAGCTGTGCGTCTTGTCGAGCGGCAGGCCCGCCCGCGCTGCCAAGGCGAACACCTCTCCTTTGGTGAGGTCAATGAGCGGGGTGAGAAGCCGGGTCGTACCGCCGTGCTGAACGTCCAAGAGCTGCTGCCATGCCTGCCGGTGGGCTGGGGAGCAGTCCGGGTAGCCCGTGCCTGCGTGCACACCCAGCGCGACGTCGTGGTGCGGGAAGCACGCCGACGCAGATGCGATCAGCAGGTCGTTTCTGCCCGGGATCTCCCCCGCAGCCTGGACCAGGAGGCCGCGAACGGTCAGATCTCGCCACGGCAGGTTCATCGTCCGCGCGATGTCGCAGCTTGCCGAACGCTCAGCGTCGGCCGCGGGCTGGCCGTAGTCGATGAAAAGCGCAGCCACCTCGGCGCCCTCGTCGAGCAACATCGACGCTGTCAGCGCGCTGTCCACTCCCCCGCTCAAGAGCAGGCAGGCTCCCCGGAGGCGGTTCTGCACCTTGCGGAGTCTTCCACGGAACGCACAGCCGCGGACGGCTAAAGAAGCCACAATCGTCCAAGCGGGCCTATCTGCCTCGAGCATCGCTCCACAGCGTGATGTGCAGACGTCCGCTGAGCGACCAGCCGCGACCGGCGACCGGTTCGGCGACCCTTCGGGACGTGCTGATGATTCGTTCGGGACTGGTGCCTTCCGGCATGATCCAGACCCTCTCCGGAGCCAGACCGAGCCGAGCGGCGATCCCGTCGACTTCGTTCAGGTCGTCTGGGCCGGTCACGACGAACTTGAACACCGAGGGCAGTCCTGCGGCAAAAGCTTCCAGGACCTGCCAGCGGATCCGGCTCGCTAGCGGCTGGCCGCTGTTGGCGAGTTTGGGAGAGACGACGAACAGGTCAATGATGCTGGCCGCACCCGCCGGATCTACCGTTCCGGACGTTTCCATCTCAACAGTGCGGCCTTGGTCGCGAAGCGCCTCGATGACCGGCGTCAGGGCTTCGGCCTGCAGCAGCGGCTCGCCGCCTGTGACGACAACGAGCCGGCTACCTCGTCCCAGGATGTCGGCCACTACGTCGGCTCGGCTCTGGCTGCGAAGTTCCTGCGACAGGTCGTAGCGGGTTCGGTCCCACGTGTAGGCCGTGTCGCACCAACTGCAGGCGAGGTTGCACATGCCCAGCCTCAGGAAGACGGCACTCCGTCCCGAGCTGGGGCCTTCGCCTTGCAGCGTCGGCCCAAAGATCTCGCTGACGAGTAGCGACCCGGGTGCGGGCCGCCTGACGCCCCGGTAGCCGTTCAAGACTGTCGACGCAGCACGACGGAGCCCCGTTCGGTCTCCCAGAGCCTGAGCTCGGACCACATCGTCCCTGCGGCGTCGAGCCACTCCGCAATCTGACAGGCGACGAGCTCGGCTGTCGGATTGTTGACTACCTCGTTCAGGAAGCGATGATCAAGGCGGGCCAGCACCTCCGTCTTGACGATCTTGTCGAGGTCGTCGAAGTCCATGACAACACCGCGCTCGTCCAGCTGGCCGGCAAGTTCGACTTCAAGCACGTACCCGTGCCCGTGGAGTTCGCGGCACTTGCCCGTGTGCCACTCCAGCTTGTGGGCAGCCTCGAAGGAATACCGCCGCACGATGCTCACGCCGAAGTCCACATCCTCACCGTACGTGCAATGTCGGAGATGAAGCCTGTACAACCTCAACGGCACGGGCCCCGGGCCGGCCGAATTGGTAGGTGCGAGTCCGGGCAAGGTCCGAGGGCTCAAAGAGCGTTAACTTCCGCTCATCGCCACGAGCGGATGAATAAGCGTCGCTACATCACATCAGGGACCTCGCCCTGGCCTTGCGGTTTCACGCCCCCCGGAGTCCCTTAGGGGCCCCTCGCTCGGGAGAACGAGTAATCCGGCCGTCGTCTGACGCATGGCGGATCCGCGTGAAGGCTGCGAGGGCTTTCTCGTCAGCGCCGGGCAACGAATGCAGGTACCGCTGGGTGGTCTGAATCTGGCTGTGACCGAGACGGTCCATTACAGACTTGAGGTCCGCTCCGCCAGCGAGCAGCCATGACGCATGCGCATGCCTCAGGTCGTGCATCCTCACGTGGAATCCGAGCTCGGCTTTGTTCAGCGCCGGCAGCCACACCCGCGTGCGGAAAGTGTTGCGGCTCAGGGGCCGTCCGCCGCTCGCCTCGGTTGAGGGAAAGATCAGATCGCCGCGGTTCAGATCAAGCCCTTGAATGCGCGCGGCGAGCACGTCGAGCAATTCCTGGCTGACCGCCAACGTCCGGGGCTCGTCGTCCTTCGGATACGGCTTCACGATCATGCGTTCGCCGGTGGGGGAGAGCTTCTTGGAGACCTCGACGATCGTCTCCTCGACGGTGATGCTGCGGCGCCGGAAGTCGATGTGCCGCGGTCGGAGTGCGATGAGCTCTCCCCAGCGCAGGCCCGTCTCGATCTCCGTCAGAACCAGTGCCGCGAACCGGAGCGGGATGCAGGCCAGCAGCCTCTCGAACTCGACGGGCGCCAGCATGCGGGGCTTCTTCGTGATCACCTTGGGCAGCTCGCTGTCGGCGCAGGGGTTGTAGGCGATGACTCGGTCGCGGACGGCTCGCTTGAAGATGCCGTGGAGCATCACGTGGTACTTCACGACACTGCGCGGCGCCAAGCCTGACGCCATCGCCTTGGTGATCCAGGCCTGCACGGTCGAGGGGAGGATCTCCGCCATCGGGATGTCGCCGAAGAAGGGCAGGAAGTGCTTGTCGAGGTAGGAGCGGTAGCCAGCGCGGGTGCTGACCTCCAGCTGCCGACTCGGCCACCACACCTTCTCGACGTAGTCGTTGAAGGTGGTCCGGCCCGAGGTGCGGTCGATCCAGACTGAGTCGCCCCGGCATTGATGGAGGCACTGAACCCACGGGAGAGTGGACCAGTGCCAGCACCGAAGAAGTACCCCGACGAGCTGCGTGAGCGAGCGGTCCGGATGGTCTTGGACCTGCGCGCGGACCCTGCGACGTCGCGAGGAGCGCTGTCTCGCGTCAGCAGGCAGCTCGGCATCAACAACGACACGCTGCGGAACTGGGTCGATCGCGAGGAGATCGACACCGGCGTGAAGCCGGGCGTCACCACGGCGGAGCAGCAGCGGATCAACGAGCTCGAGCGGGAAGTCCGTGAGCTGCGAAGAGCCAACGAGATCTTGAAGTCGGCCTCGGCTTTCTTCGCGGCGGAGCTCGACCGCCCCCACAAGCGCTGATCGGCTTCATCGACAGCCACCGCGACCGGTTCGGAGTCGAGCCGATCTGCCGGACCCTGACCGACACGGGTTGGCGGATCGCTCCGAGCACCTACTACGCGAGCAAGACCCGACCGCCAAGTCGTCGGGCGCTGCGCGACGCCGAGCTACTGCCCGAGGTCGTGCGAGTGCATTCCGACCGCAACCTCGGTCGTGGCCTCTACGGGGCCCGCAAGGTCTGGCACCAGCTCAAGCGCGAAGGCCATCAGGTCCCGCGCTGCCAGGTCGAACGGCTCATGCGCAGCGCCGGCCTACGGGGTGCTCTGCGTGGAACCAGGCCCTTCACCACGACTCGAGCCGACGGGCTCGCCGTCCGGCCCCCGGACCTAGTTGACCGGGTCTTCCGCGCCAGCCGACCGAACGAGCTGTGGGTCGTGGACTTCACCTACGTCGCGACCTGGTCCGGGATGGCCTTCACCGCTTTCGTCACCGACGTGTTCAGCCGCCGCATCGTCGGCTGGCGCTGCCACGGCGCCATGCCCACCGCGCTGCCCCTGGACGCGCTCGAGATGGCGCTCTGGACCCGGCAACGCAGCGGCCAGGACGTGGCCGGGGTCGTGCACCACAGCGACGCCGGCAGCCAGTACACCTCCATCCGCTACGGCAACCGGCTCGCCGACGCCGGCGCCATCGCCTCCATCGGCAGCGTCGGCGACAGCTACGACAACGCCCTCGCCGAGACCGTCGTCGGGCTCTACAAGACCGAATGCGTCCGCCACGACGGACCCTTCCGCGGCGTCGACGACCTCGAGCTCGCCACCCTGAGCTAGGTCCACTGGTTCAACACCAACCGCCTGCACAGCAGCATCGGCAACATCCCGCCCATCGAGTACGAGCAGAACTACTACCGTCACACCGCCGCCCTCACCGAGGACAACGCGGCACTTGCCAGCCTCCACTGAACCCGGGGCGACTCAGACACCACTTTCGACCCTGGACTCAGCCCGACGACCTTCCGCCGTTGCCTCCCGCCTCGACGGGAAGGTCCCCGCCGAACGCTTCTTGCCACTGGGATCCCGGTAGATCGCCTGGAACCCGATCGTGCCGTCGCTCGCCGTCCTCTTCATGGTCCAAGACATCACGCCTCCTGCGGTTCGGAGGTCGAGCCATGTAGGCACCATGTAGGCAAACCCCACCGGACTTCGGTGGACCCTGGCGGACGTTCATGGAAGCGGACATAGCCTCTGACCTGCGCGTTTGCACATCCGTACGCGTGGATGTGTGCAACGCAGGGGCAGAAGATTCGTCTCATAACCCAGAGGTCGCAGGTTCAAATCCTGCCCCCGCTACAACTGTGATGTCTCAGGACATCGGAATGGGCTGGACCTGCAGAATGCAGGTTCGGCTCAGTCATTTCGGGTGTGTTCGGGGCTGGTAGTCCTTGCGTGGGTCGATGATCAGGTCGCGGAGTATTTCGCCGGTGATGGCGTGGACGACGGTGACGTGGAGGTCTTGGACGAGCAGGATGACGCCGGTTCGTGCGTAGGTTCGGCCGACGCCGATGTGGCGGAGCTGGCCGGCGACGCGGAGCGTGACGCTGCCGGCCTTGTCGACCTTGTCGTGGCGGACGCGGTCGTGGGTGTCGCGGCTGCGGTCGGTGCTCGGGGTGGCTTTCGGCAGGGTGGTGAACACCGTGGCGGGGGTGGCGCGGTGCGGCAGGGACTTGTGCGGGCGCTGCTGGTTGTAGATGTCGCGAAACTCGTCGAGGAGCTTCTGCAGCTGCCGCAGGGTCGCGGGCTGGGGCTGCTTGCTGAGCCAGTCCTTGAGGGTCTGTTGGAAGCGCTCGACCTTGCCTTGGGTCTGCGGGTGGTTCGGGCGGCCGTTCTTCTGCGTGATGTTGTGTTCGCGGAGTGCGTGCTCGAGGTGGTTGCGGCCGTTGCCGACGGCGCGGCCGCCGGCGAACTTGGTGGTGAAGACGCGGCCGTTGTCCGTCAGCGTCGAGGCCGGGAAGCCATGGGTAGCAGCGGCTTTGCGGAAGGTGGCCAGCACGACCGGTCCGGTCACGGGCTTGTGGGCGGTGAGGGACAGGAGGTAGCGGGAGCAGTCGTCGAGCCAGGTCAGGATCTCGACGTCGGTGCCGATCTCGATGCGTCGGATGCCTCCGCGGTGGGTGACGTGGCGGGTGCCGTCAGCGAGTCGGTAGTGGGTGAAGTCGGCTTGCCAGGTCTCGTTGGGCTGGGCGGCCTCGAACCGGATGTAGCTGCTCTTCGGGCGCTTCTTGGGGTCGGGGGCGACGGTCCCGGCGCGGGTCAGGATTCGGTGGATCGTTGCCCGGGACACCGTGGTGGCGTGATGGTGCGTGAGGTGCCAGCCGATCGTGTCGGCGCCCGCGTCCAGGCCGCCCTCGAGCAGTTGCTTGCGGAGCCGCAGGATCAGCTCGACGGTCGCGGGTGGGGTCGCGTTCGGGCTGGCCTTCGGGGCGCGGGACAGCGGTTCGAACGCCGCTTCACCCTCGAGCCGGTAGCGGGCCAAGAGGCGGCTGATCCAGCCCTGGGAGACGCCGTAGGTGCGGGCGACCTCCGACTGCGACTGGCCGGCGAGGACCGCGGTGATGACGAGACGACGCTGCGACATCCCGCACCCTGCGAGCTCGACCTATGCCGATGACCTGCGACACACCATTCCGATGTCCCGAGACACCCCATTCCGATGTCCTGAGCCAGGGCACTGCCCCCGCTACAACGCAAAACCGCAGGTCAGGGCCATGATCACGAAGATCTGTGATCATGGCCCTGGCTGTGTGACGGGCTGTTCCCGCGCGCTTTCGGGTCTTCGGGCGGGCTCAGGACGGCCCGCGAGCTGCCCTCTGACGAGCTAGTGCGAGACGACTTCACGTTCCTGCGGATCGATCGGCCCCAGGTTCTTGACCACCTTGAACGTGCCGCCGATCGCCTGCGCGATGTACATGTTCAGCCGGAGGTGGTGCTGGCCGGGAACCATCTGGGCCGGCCCACCGGGGCCCTCGGCGATGGAGGCGTGGTCGAGCGCGGCGACGACGTCCTCCTGACGCAGGGAGCCGGCTTCGGTCACAGCCGCTTCCCACAGCTTCAGCCCGCGGTACATGCCTGAGCACGCGCTGCCGGCGGTGAACAGGGCGCTGCCGGGGAACCGCTCGTCGTACTGCGCCAGCAGCGCAGTGCTGAACGGATCGGTCACGTCGCGGTAGTAGTCGAGGCAGCCGTACAGCCCCTCGACCTGCTCCGCCGGGACGAGGTTGAGGAAGTTCTCGTCGAAGTACGTGCACACGAGGTGCCCACCGCGAGCCGTGAAGCCGGCCTCGTGCAGACGCGCGAGGAAGGGGGTCAGTCCCGGGGGGACGATCGTGTTGAACACGACCTCGGCATCGCTCGCCATGATGTCGGCGACGAGCTGGTCGTAGTCCAGGTGGTCGAGCGGGAAGTACTGCTCGCCGACGACCGTGCCTCCACCGGCCGTCACGGCCTCCCAGACCTGCTTGTTCAGGACGTGCGGCCAGATGTAGTCGGCGGAGGGGAGGTAGAAGCGCTTGGCCCCGGTCCGCTCCATGAGCCACGGGAAGAGCGGCTCGATCTGCTGCGCGGGCACCGGTCCCGTGCAGAAGATGAGAGGGTCGCACTCCTGGCCCTCGTACTGCTCGGGGTAGATGTACAGCGTGCTCGCCCGCTCGACGACCTGGGCCTTGATCGCTTGCCGTGTCGAGCTGTAGATGCCGCCGAGGACGACGTCTACGTGCGTCTCGTCCACCAGCTTGGCAGCTGCTGCGGTGGCGGCCGCGTCGTCGGTCGCGCTGTCCTCGATGAACAGCTCGACCGGGTGCCCCAGCAACCCGCCCCGCTGGTTGATGTTCTCGACCACCATGGTGGCGGTGTTGGCGTTGGCGATCCCCATGAAGGAGAGCGCTCCGGTCTGGTCTGTGATGATGCCGACCCGCGCGGGTCGGCCCTTGGTAGTCGTCATGTCGTCACCTTCGGTTCTGTTGCCGTACGGCGGATGCCGGGCGGGCGGTACGACAGGTCAGGCGTAGTAGGTGCCCGCAAGGGCCGCCGCCTGCGGCTTGCCGATGTGGCCGGCCGCCTTGAGGATCGCCGGGACCTCGGGGTCGGACACGAACGCCGCCCAGCCGGCCTCGTCCCAGTCGAAGAGCACCCAGACGCGGTCCTGCTCGCTCGGGTCCCGGAAGACCGTCGAGCCCTTGGAGCCGTGCTGCGAGCGCTTCTCCGCGCCCTTCGTCGAGAACACGTCCAGGAAGCGGTCGACGTCCTCGACCTGTGTGGTGGCAAGGATCATGGCTGTACTCCTTCGTGCAGGGCGAACGCTCTTCGCCGGTGCGGATCGCCTGCCGTTCGGCTGGCGTGCCCCGGAGTCTGCGTTCGCCGCCGGCCCCTGCCATCGGGGGAACTCCCCATTTCCGGTCGGCAGTTCGCCGGTGGCTCGGGCTACGGGCTCGTCGTCGTCGGGAGCTCGTGCTCCAGAGCCCATCGGGTGGCCGTGGCGCGGTTGGACGCGCCGATCTTCGTGTAGATGTGCTGGATGTGGTGGTCTGCGGTCTTCGACGAGATGAACAGCTCGGCGGCGATGTCGCTCGTCGAGCGGCCACCTGCGACCAGCCTGAGCACCTCGATCTCGCGACGGGTCAAGCCCGCGGGCCGGCCCTGCTGGGCCTGGCGACGCAGCTCGTGGCGTGCGGTCGTCAGCTCGTCCAGGGTCCAGACGGCGGCGTCCTTGAGGTCGAGAGCGGCGCCGGACGATCGAAGCTGGGCAGCCCGCGTGGTGCCGAGCCGTCGCGCCAGCCGCTCGCCGAGCTCGGGGAGCTCGGGCACGTGGTTGAAGCTGGCCGGCTCACGGGACAGGGCACCGAACAGGGTCATCGCAGAGTCGTAGCGGTCGAGGCGTTCGAGCAGGACCGGCACGCTGGCCAGGGTGATGACGAGCTGCGCGACGTTCCCGCTCTGATGCGCTGCCCTGACGGCGGTGTCGAACAGCCCGAGCGCCCGGTCCGCCTGGCCGTCCGAGGTGTGCATGCGCGCCGCATCGCGGGCCAGGAAGCCGTCGAAGAAGTGCACCCGGTGCTCACGGACGTGCTCGACGGCCTCGTCCCAGATCGCGAGTGCGCGCTGAGGTTCGGCCTTCGACACCGCGAGCCCTGCGATCCAGAGCGCGTACGCGACCCAGTACGGGTTTGCCAGATCACGTGCCGCGGCCACGGACGACTCGATGAGCTCCAGTGCCTCCGGTACTCGGCCGCTCGCCTGCAAGCCGTCGACGTACGCCGCCAACCCGTAACCCCGCGTGCCGCCGAAGCGGGTCGCCACCGTCTCTGTCAGCTCGACGTAGCGGTCGAGATGCCCGCAGTACACCTGACCGAGCGCCTCGACGAACGTCGAGTAGCCGGGCTCGCAGGGGTCATACCCGGCGATCTGCTCCAGCTCCACGGCGCGGTGGGCGTTGGCCGCCGCTGCCTCAGCGCGGCCGACGAAACAGGCGTACCCGGCTGCGGTGTAGAGACGTGGGAGTCGTGGAACGTCTGCGTCAGCGGACTCCAGCAGCTCTTCCGCCCAGGCCACGGCCTCGAACAGCTCGACGGAGAACCCCATCAGCGCCGCGTGCGCCGCGATGTCGGTGGCAACCACCGAGCTGCCCCTGTGCTGGCTCCAGCGGAACGCCGTGCGCAGGTTGCCGAACTCCGTCTCCACCCAGTCGACGGCCTCGCGCCAGCCCGGCCCGTTCCAACGTTCCCAGTGCGACGCGGCCGCGTCCGCGAAGTGCGCCGCGTGGTGGTCCCGCGTGCGCTCGAGACCACCGGCTTCGGTCAACCGGTCTTCAGCGAACTGCCGGATCGTCTCGTAGAGCCGGTAGCGCGTCCGGGTCGCGACGTGGTCAGCGACGATCACTGACTTGCGCACGAGCGAGTCGAGCTGTCCCAGCACCTCGGCGTCATCGGCGCCGACGACGGCCGAGATGCTCGCCAGGTCGAAACCGCCGGAGAACACGGCTGCGCTGCGCAACAGCTGTTGCTCGTCGGCGTCGAGCAGGTCGTAGGACCACCCCACCGCGCGGAGCAGGGTCTGCTGACGGGCGGGCCCCGCTGCCTGAGCCCGCAACAGGCGGAAGCGGGCGCCCAGCCGGTCTCGAACCTCGATCGCGCTCATGGCAGCCATGCGCGCCGCCGCGAGCTCGATGCCCAGCGGCAGGCCATCGAGCGTCTCGCACACCTCGGTCACCGCCACCGCGGTCTGCGGGTCCTCCAACCCGAACGTCGACCGCACCGTCCGTGCTCGTTCGACGAACAGCCGCACGGCGTCAGAGGCGGTCCCCCCTTCCACCGCAAGGGGTGGTACCTCGAGGAGCGTCTCGCCAGGGATCCAGAGGTACTCGCGGGAGGTAGCGAGGACGCGCACCGCCCCGGCCTCGGCGAGGATCACCGTGATCGCTGCGGACACCGCCGGGAGCAGGTGCTCGCAGTTGTCGAGCAGGACCAGCGCCCTCCGGTTCGACAGCGCATCGGCCACACCGTCGATGATGTCCTCAGCCCCGCGGCTGAGCACTCCGAGCGCGGTGGCGATCGCTGCGGGCACCGACCGGGCATCGGTGACCGTGGCGAGCTCGACGACCCACACGCCGTCGGGGAACTCGGCGGCAACGCCGGCACCCACCTCGAGGGCGAGTCTCGTCTTGCCGACGCCTCCGGCCCCGCCGAGCGTCACCAGCCGGTTGGCACGTACGAGATCTGCCACCTCGAGGACCAGGGCGTCGCGTCCGACGAGCGACGTCGCCTGCTCGGGCAGGTTCCCTCGCGCCGCAGCAGCGCTTCGCAGCGGCGGGAACTCCGACGGCAGGCCTTCTGCGAGGAGCTGGTGCACGGTCATGCGGCGCAGGAGGTCACGAAGCCGGTGCTCGCCGAGCGTGCGCAACTCCATGCGCCCACGGAGCAGGAGCTCGGTCGCCTCGGACACCACGATCTGACCAGCCGAGGCGAGCGAGGTCAGGCGCGCGGCCCGGTCGGCCTCCGGACCCACATAGCCGGTCGCGCCGTCGCCCGCCTCGTCGGTGTGCAGCCCGACAGCGAGCGCGAACCCGAGCCTGTCGGGCACGGCGAGCACCTGGCGCTGCATCTCGACCGCGGCCTCAGCGGCGTCGATGGCCGTCGGGAAGGCCGCGGACAGCCCACCTTCGGCTGCGGCGAACACGAACCCGCCGTGGGCCGACACGGTGTCCCGACCGACGGAGTCATGCCACTCGACCGCCGCGGCCGTGGCTTCCGCTTCGTCCCTCCCGCCAGGGCTCGAACGGGCAACTGCCGCGCACAGGAAGGTCATCGTCCCTGCCGGTCGCGCGGCCGCCATGGCCGCACCCTAACCGCGTTACCGGGTCCGGTCTGGACGACCGGGGCAAACCGGACAGCTCTGAACCCATCCCGGCGTTCCCCTTCACGGGACGCGGCCCGGGGGTCATAGTGAGGCCACGCGCGTCGCACGAGGCGGGGAGCACCATGAGCGGACCGATCGACATCTGGCGCCCAGTGGCGGACAAGTGGACCGAGCTCTACGCACGCGTCGATGACGGCGACTGGAACGCCCCGACCCCCTGCAGCGACTGGACCGTGCGGGACCTCATCGAGCACAACCTGCACTGGCAGGCGACCGGAGGCGCGATGCTCGGCGCCGCCACCGGGGTGGACGACGACTGGCAGGCCATCCGCGAGGCGTATGAGTCCCATCTGTCGGACCCGTCGAACCTCGACGGCACAGTGGAGGAGTTCGCCGGGATCCCCAGGCAGGAGCTCGCTGCGTTCCTGATCGGCGACCTCCTGATCCACTCGTGGGACCTCGCACGGTCGATCGGCGCGGACGAAGTGCTTCCGGCCGCTGCTGTCGAGGCCACGATGGCGGGCCTGCACCACGTGCCCGAGGGGCTGTTGCGAGGCCGCAACCCGCTGGGCCAGCCGATGATGGGGCCGGCCATCGACATCTCCGATGACGCGAGCACGCAGGACCGGATGCTCGCCTTCAGCGGCCGCCGAGCCTAGACCGGATCGGTTGCTCGAAACGACCGAGGGCTACCCGCGCTGGTCCTTCCACACTGGAGCGCGCGGCGTCGGCGGAACTGGCGTGGCGTTCACCTGCCCGCCCGGGTCCTAGGCAGCGGCCTTCTTGGCGGCACCCGCCGGAAGGGCGACGACGTCCGCGACAGCCTTCTTCAGGAAGTCGTTCGGCAGCGAGAGCCGCACGACCTTCATCCAGGCAGACGCGAGCTGCTTGGGGAAGCTGCCGGTCACGTAGGTGAGGCCGTACTTCTCGAAGATCGCCTCGACCTGCGGGGCGATCTCCTGGTAGCGGTTGCTCGGCAGGTCGGGGAACAGGTGGTGCTCGTCCTGGTAGCTCAGGTTGCCGGTCATGTCGTGCATCGCCTTGCCACCGGTGATGTTGGCGGCGCCGAGCATCTGCCGGACGTACCAGTCGCCGCGCGTCTCGCCCTCGATGCTCTTCTTCTCGAAGGTCTCGACGCCCTCGGGGAAGTGGCCGCACATGATGACCGAGTGGGTCCAGACGTTGCGGGCCAGGTTGGCCGTGGCGTTCGCGGCGATGGTGGT
>JAODNF010000453.1 GCA_025464915.1 Frankiales bacterium
GTCACAGTCACGCCGATCGCCCACGGCCCGACCCTCATCACGGACGACGGCGACACCTGGCCGTTCCACCGCTGCCTGGCCCGGTTCACGACGGCCGCCGGTGACGGCCTCGGCTGGATCGAGTGGAACGAGGCGCCGGTCAGCGGGTGAGCGCGCCGAACCCACGATGACCGGCGCTCGGCCAGGCAACGTCCAGCGCCGCGGGCTGCGGACACTTCAGGCGCGGGTCGCGCGCAACGACAGCACGGTCGTGACGGCCAGGGTGCCGATGATGACGGCGAGTGAGACCGCGATCCCGATGTCGGGCACGTGCGCGCCGTACTCGTGCGCGGCGTGCAGCACGAGCTTCACGCCGATGAAGCCGAGGATGACCGCGAGCCCCTTGGAAAGGTAGACGAGCCGGTCCAGCAGCCCGTCGAGCAGGAAGTAGAGCTGCCTCAGCCCCATCAGGGCGAAGGCGTTGTCGGTGAAGACGATGTAGGCCTCCTTGGTGAGGCCGAAGATCGCGGGGATCGAGTCGAGGGCGAACAGCAGGTCGGTCGACCCGATCGCGATCATCACGAGCAGCATCGGGGTCACCACCCGCTTGCCGTTCACCTTCGTGATCACGCGCTCGCCGTCGTACTCCTCCGTGGTCGGGAGGATCCGGGACATGAAGGTCACGAGCCGGTTGTCGCCCGGCTCGTCGTGCTCGTCACCCGATCGCGCGAGCTTCCACGCGGTGAACACGAGGAACGCGCCGAACAGGAAGAACACCCAGACGAAGCGCTCGATGGCGGCCGCGCCGAGGGCGATGAAGATGCCGCGCAGGACCAGCGCGAGTGCGATGCCGACGAGCAGCACCTTGTGCTGGTAGGCCCTCGGGACGCTGAAGCTGCTCATGATGATGACGAAGACGAACAGGTTGTCGACGGACAGCGAGTACTCCGTCAGGTAGCCGGCGAAGAACTCCGCGCCGGCCTGGTGCCCACCGAACAGCCACAGGGAGGCGCCGAACACCACGGCGAGCGCGACGTAGAAGGCCACCCACCGGGTGGCCTCGCCGACGGTGAACTCGTGCTCGCCCTTGCGGTGGGCGACCCACTGGTCGAACCCGAGCAGCAGGAGCAGCCCGCCGATCGTGGCGAGCCAGGTGTAGTAGTGGACGTCCAGCACGAGCGTTCCTCCGGTCTGGGCACGGTGGCCCGACCGGAGGTCTCTCCCACCCGATGGTGGGCCGCGCGCCCCGGGAGGCTCAGGGACCTCCGTGCTGACGAAGCGCGTGCGACGGGGATACTCCCCTCCGACAGCTTCGACTCTACGGCAAGGACCTTCGTGACTCCCGACCTGACCGCTGTGGCCTCGGCCACCAAGGGCTTCCTGCCCGACGACGAGGCGGCCGCACTGCACGCCGCCGCGCTCACTGCCAGGCCGGGCCTGTGGCTGGAGGTGGGGACGTACTGCGGCAAGTCGACCGTGCACGTCGGCTCGGCGGCCCGGGCGGTCGGCGCCCAGCTCGCGACCCTGGACCACCACCGGGGCTCGGAGGAGAACCAGGCGGGCTGGGAGTGGCACGACACGTCGCTGGTCGATCCCCACACCGGCCGGCTCGAGACGCTCCCGTCGCTGCGCCGCACGCTGTGGGACGCGGGCCTGGACGACGTCGTCACGGCGATCGTGGGCACCACCCAGCAGGTCGGCCGCTGGTGGACGACGCCGCTGACGTTCCTGTTCCTCGACGGCAACCACACCGAGGAGGTCGCCCAGCACGACTACGCGGCCTTCGCCCCTCACGTCGAGCCCGCCGGCGTCCTGTGCATCCACGACGTCTTCGAGCGCCCTGAGGACGGCGGACGGCCGCCGTGGAACGTCCTGCGGCGCGCGGTGGACACGGGCGCGTACGAGGAGACGGCCGTCACCGGCTCGCTGCGCGTGCTCCGCCGCACGGAGAAGCCGGTCACCTAGGGGTCAACTCGGCGCCGGTACCTGCCGACGTCAAGATCATGGCCTCCGTGCCCCCGTCCGGGCTGCCCGCGACAGACGCCGACTTCGTGCTGTGGCTGTCCCCCGCCGGCGAGCTGCTGGCGATCAGCGAGACGGTCCGTGACTTCGTGGGCGCGCAGAACCTCGCGCTGCCGATCGCCGAGCTGGCCAGGGCCGTGCTGGACGACGCCCAGACCGCCGCGGCCGCGAGCCTGTGGGAGCGGGTGCTCGCGACCGGGTCCGCCCGGATGACGCTGCAGGTCGGCTCGGACATGTGGATCGACCTCTCCGCCAAGCACATGGTCGAGACCGAGGGCGGGCCCGTCCTCGTGATGGCCCGGGACGTCACCGACGACGTCGCGGCGCAGAGCGTGCTGGCCGCTTCCGAGCACCACTGGCGGGTCGCCTTCGAGCACTCCCCGATCGGCGGCCTGCTCTGCGACGAGACCGGCCGGATCCTGGTGGCGAACGAGGCCATCGGACGGATGCTCGGACGGCGTGACCACGACCTGACGCGGATGGACGTCACGCAGCTCGTCCACACCGACAGCGGGCCCGCCTGGCACGAGTTCTGGACCGCGGTCCTCTCGGGCTCCGGCGACAACGTCGTCGGCGACCGGATGCTCGTGACCTCCGACGACTCGCAGCTGTGGGGCCGGCTGACCGCCGCCGCCCTGGGCGCCGAGCGCGTGGTCCTGCAGATCGAGGACATCACCAGCCGCCGCGAGGCCGAGCTCGAGCTCGCCAACCGCGCCCTGCACGACAACCTGACCGGCGCCCCGAACCGGTTCCTGACCCGCCAGTGGCTCGCGAGCGCCCTCGAGGACCACCCCGGCGGGTGCGTCGGCGTGCTCTACGTCGATGTCGACCGCTTCAAGGTGGTGAACGACAGCCTCGGCCACGCCGCGGGCGACGAGCTGCTCATGCACGTCGCCGAGCGGCTGCGCGGACCGCTGCGTCCCGAGGACCTCCTCGGGCGCGTCGGCGGCGACGAGTTCGTCGTCGTCATCGAGGACGTCCTCTCCGTCGCCGACCTGGCCAGCATCGCGCACCGCCTCATGGAGGCGCTCGACGAGCCGTTCGAGATGGGCGGCCACCGGCACGCCGTCACGCTCTCGCTCGGCGGGGCCGTCGGCACCCACCCGGACACCGCCGACGAGGTCCTGATGCGCGCCGACATGGCGCTGCTGCGGGCCAAGCGGCTCGGTCGCGCCCGCTACGTCGCCTTCGACCCGGCGCTCGACAAGGTCGCGACCCGGGCCGACCTGCAGCTCGAGGACGAGCTCCGGATGTCCCTCGAGTCCGAGGAGCTGCGCGCGTTCTACCAGCCGATCGTGTCCCTCGACGACCTGTCCGTGGTCGGTCACGAGGCGCTGGTCCGGTGGGAGCACCCCGGCCACGGCCTGCTCAGCCCCGGCCACTTCCTCGACCTCGCCGAGAGCAGCGGCCTGATCCGCCCGCTCGGCTGGTGGATGCTGTCGCAGGCCTGCACCGACCTCACCAGCGGCACCGGCCTCCCCCAGGGCACCTGGGTCGCGGTCAACGCCTCCCCCAGCCAGCTGACCCGGACCGGCGTCGCCGCCGACGTCACCCGAGCCCTGCTCTCGACCGGTCTGCCGCCGGAACAGCTGCACCTGGAGATCACCGAGACCGCCCTCATCACGGCCAGCGCGACCCTGAGCCACGAGCTCACGCAGCTCGCCGAGCTCGGCGTGAAGATCTCCCTCGACGACTTCGGCACGGGCTACTCGTCGCTGTCACTGCTGCGCACCTTCCCGGTCGACGTGGTGAAGATCGACATGAGCTTCGTCGCCCCGCTGCTCACTGACCCCAGCGCTCACGCCATCGTGAAGGCCGTGCTCGGCATGTGCGCCGACCTCGGCAAGGAGACCGTCGCCGAGGGCATCGAGTCGCAGGAGCAGCTCGAGGTCCTCCGCGAGATGGGCTGCACCCACGGGCAGGGCTACCTGTTCGGGCGCCCATCCCCGCTCCACGAGCCGGTGCCCGTGTCTAGGCTCTTGGCGTGACCGCACCCGGGCAGAACGACTTCGCGTCCCAGGAGGTCATCCGCCCGGCCGCCGTCCTGTCCGAGGCGGACGCTCGTCAGATCCTGCGCGGGCTCGCGGAGGACGACGTGCGCAACGGCGGCCACTGGTGGACCCGGGTCGGCACCTGGCGCCGCTACGACGCCCCGTGGGTCGAGGGCGCCGACGAGCCCGGCGACGCCGTGCACATCGGCACCATCAGCAGCGTCTACGACTCCCCCTCGCGCTACTGCGTGACGGTCTTCCGGGTCTCGCTCACCGCCTACGGCCTGCGCCAGGGCTGGACCACCGCGTCGCTGTGCGACGACGCGTTCCAGTACGCCGGTCTCACCCTCGAGGCCTGCCCCCGCGCCATGCTCGCCACGCCGCCCAAGCCCTTCTCCGAGACCAAGCGCGACTCCGGCGCCTCGCGCTAGCCGCGCCCAGCTCCC
>JAODNF010000464.1 GCA_025464915.1 Frankiales bacterium
ATAGCGGGCCACGGCCTCGGACGTCTCGGCGATCTGCGCCGCCGTCGCCGCCAGCTCCTCGATCGTCGACGTGGTCTCGGACACGGCGCTGCTCTGCTGCGTCGCAGACGCCGCGTGCTCCTCCGCCATCGCCAGCAGCTCACCCGCCGAGGCCGCGATCTGCTCGCCACCGCTCCGCACGCTGCCGACGATCTGGCGCAGGTTGCCGAGGGTGTCGTTGAAGTTGCTGGAGAGCCTGGCCAGCTGCTGGTGGTCGGTGACCGAGGCCGCGACCGCGAGGTCGCCCTCGGCGGCGCGCTCCAGCACGGAGGACAGCTCGTCGACGCGCTCCTCGAGCTCCTTGCGGTCAGCCCGGGCCTTCTCGCGCAGGGACCAGACGGCGGCGCTGAGCGAGGAGTTGAACCAGGCAACGATCGGGAAGATCGATCCCACGAGGATCAGGGAGCCGAGGTGACCCTCGTTCAACGTGTGGGCGACCGCCGAGGAGACCACGACACCAGCCGTGGCAGCGAAGCCGAATAGCGCCGCCTGCCAGCCCTTCATGGAGACCGCGGCGAACAGCACGACACCGATGAAGCAGAACCAGAACGGGCCGGCGATCCCGCCGACGACGGCACTGGAGCCGGTGCACCAGACCGTGTCGCTGATGAGCAGCAGGGCGCGGATGACGGTGATGTTCTTGAGCACGAAGTGCGAGCGCATCGCGAGCGACGGCAGCGCCGTGAGGAAGGCGGTGACGACGACGCCGAAGCACTGCCAGCCGTAGTAGGCGTACTGGTGGATGACGATCCCGTCAGGGCTGGCCACGTTCGCCATCACGGCGACGGCCACGGTCGCAACGACCAGGCACATCCACGTCATCACCGCCGCCGCACGCGCCAGCCGGATCGAGTAGTCCACGGTCAGTCTCCTTCGGGGGCAGGCGTTCAGCCCGCGCGGCGTGCGCGCGGCAGAGCATCGGTGAGTCGGTAGAGGGCCTCGAGGTCAAGCACGCCGCACGGGCCGCCGGCGTCGGTCGTCTGGCCCATCAGCAGGTCGGACGCGGAGTCGGGGAGGTGGGCGAGGACGGGCTCGAGCTGCTCGAGCTCGAGCATGTGGGTGCCTTCGACGCCCTCGGTCAGCAGTCCGACGGCGACGTTGCCGCGGTGCAGCACGACCAGGCGCGCCCGACGGTCGAACGCGCCGGTGGGGGCGGCGAGCAGCGGGCGCAGGTCGAGGACCGCGAGGACCCGCCCACGCCAGTTGGCGACACCGGCGAGCCAGCTCGGTACGCCTGGGACCCTGGTCAGGCCGGGCGGGCGACCGACCTCGGCGACCGACTGCATCGGCAGCGCGTAGCGGGACCCACCGAGGCGCACGACGACGACCTCGGTGACCTCCGGCTGCTCCTCCACGTGAGCGTCATCGGCTGGTTGAGCCCCGAGGTGTAGTCCCGACGACCGCTCCGATGACAGCGGCGAGCGCCCCGACGGCGATGAGCCCGAACCCGCGGCCGTTCCCGAGGACGATCAGGTCACCCTCGGGGCGCTTCGACCCGAGAACCATGACCAGGGCCAACCAGAGCACGCCCGGCACGACCGCACCCGCCGTCCGGCCGGTGATCCGACCCCCGGCCCAGGTCAGGAGCGGGTTCGCGACGGCGGCGACGAGCGCAGCGACAGGCAGCGGGTGCCCGAAGGGACGGGTGGCGGTGAGGACCGCCTCGGCCAGCGCGAGCTCGACGGTGAGGACGAGCACCAGCACGTAGGCGGCACCGGTCCTCACCGGCACCACACTAGGAGGCGGGAAGCTCGCTGGGGTCGCGCAGGTCGATGGTCTGGTCCAGCCGGGCTGCCTGGGCGGCCTCGAGGACCTCGGTGATCTCCCGGCCGAGCAGCTCGTGCCGCTCGACGAGGGCGTCGCGCAGCGCCTCGACGAGGTGCCGGTTCTCGAGAAGCAGGTCACGGGCGCGCTGCTTGTGCTTCTGGAGGACGTCCTCCACGGCCTGCCGCCCCTGCGTGTCGGCGAGCACGCGCCCCACGATGTTGGTGTCGCTGAAGGCGCTGTTCTGCACCGCCAGGTAGGAGATCAAGGACTGCTCCATGCCGTAGCCGCCGACCATCTCCGCCGCGCAGTTGGTGGCGTACAGCAGGTCGCCCCCAGGACCGGTGGAGACGTCGCCGAAGAAGATCTCCTCGGCGCACTGGCCGCCCATCGCGATCTGGATGAGGGCCTCGAGCTCGGTGCGAGACCGGGTGTAGACGTCGTGCTTGTCGCCGTGGGCCAGCATGCCCAGGGCACCCTTGCGCTTGATGATCGTCAGGATCTCCAGGCGGCGGTGCGGCGCCGTCAGGTACGCCATGGTCGCGTGACCGGCCTCGTGCGTCGCGATGAGCTGCCGCTCGTGGTCGGTGTACTCGACCGGCTGCCCGACGCCGACCTCGATGGTCATGCGGGCGTGCTCCACGTCTGCCCAGGTCATGGACTTGCCGCCTCGGCGGACAGCGAACACGAGCGCCTCGTCGAGGAGGTTCTCGAGCATCGCGGGCGAGTAGCCGATCGTGGTCGCCGCCAAGGCGTCACGGCGCTCGTCGTCGAGCTCGTCGCTGTGCGCCTTCTTGGCGAGGAAGTAGTCGATGAGCTCGCGGCGCGACGCCTTGGCCGGGAGCTCGAACGCGATCTTGCGGTCGAAGCGGCCGGGCCGGAGCAGCGCGGGGTCGAGGGAGGAGGCGCGGTTGGTGGCGGCCACGATGAGCACGTTGGGGACCGAGGCCTGGGGGCTGCGCAGCTGACGCCCCGCGGGCAGCATCAGGTTGATGACGCCGAGCAGCTTGCCCTGGAGCTTCTGAGTCCCCGTCAGCTGGTCGAACGACTGCATCTGGACGAGCAGCTCGTTGACGATGCTCGAGGTGTCGCTGCCGCCCGTGAAGCCGTTCGTGACCAGGGTCGAGGCGCCGTGCGAGTAGGTGCCGGGCAGGCTCATCGTCCCCGAGCAGCCCATCGCCACGGTGCTCATCGGGGTCATCGCCGTGGACACGCCGGACCGGCTGGCGGCGATGACGTCGATCTCCTCGATGAAGGCGATCGCGCCGCCCTCCTTGAGGGCGATCTTGTGCAGCGACTTGAAGAAGGCCCGCACCTTGCGCGAGCTCGCACCCTGGAAGGAGCTGACGAACTGGGTGCCCGAGGCGAACAGGAACGGCACGCCGGCCTCGCGCGCCATCGCCCTGGCGAGGTGCGTCTTGCCGGTGCCCGGGGGGCCCTCGAAGAGCACGCCGCGACGCGGCTTGCCGCCCATGGCGTCGGCGAACGTGCGGTGGGCGAGGAACAGGTTGAGGGTCTTGATCGCCTCGTCCTTCACGCCGTCGATGCCGACGACGTCGTCGAGGCGCGTGGACAGCTGGTCGGACCGGTAGACCGTGTGCGGCGACTTGCCGGTGACGAGGAACTGCAGGGCCAGGATGACGATCATCGACAGGAAGAACAGGCCGGTGATCGCGTAGATCGGGTCCATGTGCGGCACCGGCACCAGGGACTGGCCCTCGTCCTTGAGGAGCAGTCGCAGCGCGACGGTGTCGACGAGAGCGAAGCCGACCACGAGAGCCCGGATCCAGCGCTTCTGCACCGCCGCCGCCCGCGACCTGCCCACGTCGGCCGTCGACATCGAGACCAGACCCCCGCCCAGGCTGGAGAGAAGGGTGGCCTGGCTCTGGTCGCTCATGGGGCTGCTCCTGAGAAACGGGGGGATGCTGGAAAGCGGAGGACGGGGCCTGCGACCCCGTCCGTTGCTCCCCTAGATCCTGCGTCCTGGAACGCTCCGTGACCAGCGTTGAGCGTGGACACCACCCGGATGGCCTATCAAGTGGTCACTCAGCGCCACCGAAGAGGTCGGATTCCACTCCGGTTCGGATCCCGTCGGCGCAGATGAAGTACTCGTAGCCCATCGCCTCCTGCCCGACGTTGTCCGACAGCGCGAAGAACGGGCCGTCGACCGAGATCTGGGTGGCGTGGGCCCGCATCGCCGCCAGCTTCTGCGGCAGCTGGGCCCGCGCGTCGACCCGGTGGGTGACCTCCTCGTCAGGGTTGCCGAACGGCAGGTCGTCGGCCCTCTCGACGCCCAGGAAGCTCGTGGTGTCGCCGGCCGCGCGGAGCGCGTCGATGCCGGCCTGCAGCACGCTCTTGGGGAAGGCCGTGAAGAACAGCCTCGGCCCCGGCTCCTGAGCCAGCGCGGCGACGGTCACCCGATGCGCCTGGATGTGGTCCGGGTGCCCGTAGCCGCCGTTGTCGTCGTACGTCACCACCACCTGCGGCCGCACCTCGCGGATGACCTCCGCGAGCAGCTCGGCCGCCTTGTCGACGTCCGCCCGCCAGAAGCACCGCGGGTCGTCGTTCGGCGGGGTCCCCATCATCCCGCTGTCACGCCACCGGCCCGGCCCGCCGAGGAAGCGGTGGTCGGTCACCCCCAGGGCCGCGCAGGCCCTCGCCAGCTCACCGATCCGGTAGGTGCCCAGCACGTCGGCCTGGTCGCTCGCCAGGTTGCGCAGCTCGGGCGGGATGATCTCCCCCTCGTCGCCGAGGGTGCAGGTCACGAGGGTCACGTGGGCGCCGTCGGCGGCGTACTTCGCCATCGTCGCCCCTGATCCGATCGTCTCGTCGTCAGGGTGGGCGTGGACGAGGAGCAGCCGCCTGTCGGTCATGCCCGCCAGGGTAGGAGTCGTGAGAGGCTCGCCGCGTGACGGTGGACCCCTCGGTGCTGGACGGGCTCACAGCGCGCCTCGGGGACAAGGCGGCCGGATTCCGCGCCAGCCTCATCCGGACCTGGCGCGACGAGTGCACCAGTCGGCTCCGCGGTCTCGACGACGCCGTCGCGAGCGGCGACCGCGACGCCGTGATGGTCGTTGCGCACACCCTGAGGTCGAGCGCCGCGGCCCTGGGCGCCTCGGTCCTCGCCGCCACGTGTGAGGACGTCGAGTCCGCCCTGCGCGCAGGCGAGGCCCGTGACCTGGCGGCCGATGCCGCAGCGCTCAAGGCCGACACCGCCGCCGCCGACGCCGAGTTCACCCGCCTCTGGGGCTGAGCCCCCTCGGCCGTGGAGTCAGTTGAGGGCGACATCGGGCGGGTAGGTCGCGGCGAGCGCGAGGGGTGGTCCCTGGCGACGCAGGACCGCCCGCCACAGGGTCGAGGGGTCCGGCGAGAACGGGTCGGACGGCAGGGCGTCGAGCACCCACCAGGCGCCCTCCTCGACCTCGGCCTCGAGCTGCCCCGCCGACCACCCGGAGTACCCCGCGAACACCCGCACCTCCTGGACGGGATCGGCCGCGTCGACGTCGAGGTCGACGGTCCCGAGCCACGGCGCACCAGGGACGGGTACGACGGACGGCGACGCCTGCGGGGAGCTCAGGCGGGCGAGGCAGATCGCCGCCGACTCCTGCACCGGGCCGCCGAGGAAGACCACCACCGGGTCGGGGGCGAGCAGCGCCCACCCGGGGAGCACCTCGCCGAGCGGCGTCTCGGTGGGCCGGTTCAGGACGACGCCCAGGGCGCCGTCCTCGGCGGAGTGCTGGACGAGCTGCACGACGGTCCGGCTGAAGCTCGGGTCGTCGAGCGAGGGCGTGGCGACGAGCAGCCGGCCTTCCCAGGTCACCCGCTCAACGTAGTGCGGACGTCCCGGCTAGTCCCCGAGAGCGGCCTTCGCGCGCTGGCCGCGGTTGCGCTGCCGCTCCTGCGCCGACAGCAGCACCTTGCGGATGCGCACCGTCGCGGGGGTGACCTCGACGCACTCGTCCTCGCGGCAGAACTCGAGCGCCTGCTCGAGGGACAGCTGCTTGTGCGGGATGAGCGGCACCAGGACGTCGGAGGAGCTCTGCCGCATGTTGGTGAGCTTCTTCTCCTTGGTCGGGTTGACGTCCATGTCGTCCGATCGGGAGTTCTCGCCCACGAGCATGCCCTCTTAGACCTCGGTGCCCGGGCCGACTAACATGGTGCCGCGCTCCTGCAGGTTCGCCAGCGCAAAGCCG
>JAODNF010000481.1 GCA_025464915.1 Frankiales bacterium
AGTTCCGGGACGCCGTCGAGCGCATCCCGCCCAAGACCTACCTGGCCCTCAGCTACTACGAGAAGTGGCTGCACGCGATCCAGACCCTGCTGGTGGAGAAGGGGGTGTGCACCGTCGATGAGCTTCAGGCCGGGTGATCCGGTGCGCACGTCACGGCAGGACCCGCCGCACCACTACCGGGTCCCTCGCTATGCGCGCGGCGCCCTCGGGGTCGTGGTGGAGCACATCGGCGAGCACCCGCTCCCCTACGACCGCTCGGTCGTCGAGCCGGTCTTCACCGTGCGGTTCCCGGCGGAGCAGCTCTTCGGGTCGGGTACGCACGACGTGACCGTCGACGTCTGGGAAACGCACCTGGAGGCGCTGTGAGCGACGAACACGACGACGCGGCGCCGGCAGCGCAGACCCGGCACGTGGAAGGGCTTCTCGAGGCCAAGGGACTGCTCGACGCGAACGAGCTCGACCGCGCACTCGAGGCCTTCGCTTCAGGTGGGTCACCTGCTCAGGGAGCCCGGGTGGCGGCCCGGGCGTGGGTGGATGACGGCTTTCGGACCCGGCTGCTGATGAAAGCGAACGACGCCGTCGAGGAGCTCGGCCTGTCGATGGGCGGTGGCATCCAGCCGCAGCGGCTGAAGGTCGTCGCGAACAGCGCGACCGAGCATAACGTCATCGTGTGCACGCTGTGCTCCTGCTACCCGATCGCGATGCTCGGGCCGTCTCCTACCTGGTACAAGTCGGAGGCGTACCGGTCCAGGGTCGTCCGCGACCCGCGATCGGTCCTCGCGGACTTCGGCACGACGCTCCCAGACGACGTCCACATCACGGTCTGGGACGCCTCGTCCGAGACCCGGTACATGGTGCTGCCGAACAAGCCGGCAGAGCTGCCCGAGGCGGATCTGGCGGCGATGGTGACCAGGAACGGGCTGATCGGCACCGCTGTGCTCTGAGCCGGGGACGAATCCGGGGCGGTCGTGCGTTGTCCCAGCATGATCTTCCGACGCACGGGGCTGCCTCCCGCAGGTCCCGCCATCGTCGCCGAGCACCTCGCCGTCTGGCCGTCGCTCAGCCGCGACGAGCAGGAGCGGCTGCTCGCGATCACCGACGAGCTGCTCGCCCGCAAGAACTGGGAGGCGGCGAAGGGCTTCGCCCTCGACGACGTGGTCCGGGTCGTCATCGCGGCCCAGGCCGCGCTGCTCGTCCTCGAGCTCGACACCGACCACTACCGCCTGGTCAGCGGCATCATCGTGCACCCCTCGACCCTGCAGGCCACCGGACTTGCCGCCGGGCCGTCGACCGGCACCGTCCAGGCGGACCGTCTCGCCGTGCTGGGACTCGCGCAGGGCGGCCGCGGCCCGATCGCGCTGGCCTGGGACCAGTCCCTCGCGGGGGCCTACCGGTCCGAGCGCGGGCACAACGTCGTGCTGCACGAGTTCGCGCACAAGCTCGACATGCTCGGCGGGGACGTCAACGGCACACCGCTGCTGCCCCGGGACGTCCAGGCCGACTGGAAGCGGGTCTGCACCGGGGTCTACCGCGACCTCGAGCGCGGCATCCCGCGGTTCCCGATGCGCTGGTATGGCGCGACCAACCCCGGTGAGTTCTTCGCCGTCGCGACCGAGGTCTTCTTCGAGCAGCCGGTCGAGCTCCAGGAGAACGAGCCGGAGCTCTACGACGTCCTGCAGCGCTTCTACCGCCAGGACCCCGCCGCCCGGGAGCTGGCGGCCTGACCTGCCTTGCCGATCACCTCATCAGCGGCCACCTGAGCCGCTGGTGGAGCGAAACGGCAAGCGGTGTGCGGCCCGTTCAGGCGTTGAAGAGGCGCCAGCTCCCCTCGGAGACGACCTGCACGTCACCGTCCACGACCTTCAGGCCGCTCTGGTCGTCCAGGGCGTAGGTCGGGGCCCGGATCCGGGACGCCCAGACCTCGGCGTTCTCACGGGACGCGTCGCTGTGGTCGGGGTTGTCGTAGTGCGGGATGAGGGACACCTCCACGAGCCGCGCACCCTCGGCGGTGATGAGCGTCAGCGCCAGGTCGCCGGTGAACGTCACGTCCTCGGAGCTGAGGGTCGCCCCAACCGCCGTGCGGGGACCGTCGTAGGTCTCGGCGATGACGGTCGTGGCGGCGATCGCTCCGGCGCTCACGCCGACGTAGACGAGGTCCAGCGACGGCAGCACGTCCGCGAGCCCCGACTCGCGCAGCCAGTGGGCGAGGTAGATCGGGTCCCCGCCCCACACCAGCAGGGCGTCGCAGTCGCGGACGGCCGACAGCCACACCTCCCGGTCGATGCTGGGAAGGGCGGCGAGCTCGAGCAGGCCGAGCGCCTTCCACCCCAGCCCGGTCAGCGTGGCCCCCACCTCCGCGCGCATGAGCCGCCCAGTCACCTGCCCGACCGAGTAGGGGTTCATGGCCGTCGGGACGACCAGGGCGCTGGACTCCTCGATCGGCTTGCCGAGCAGGTCGACGAGCGCGGCCCGGAGGCTGTCGTTGGTGATCCCGGACGAGGTCAGGAGCAGCTTCACGCCTACCACTCTGCCCGAGGGCGAACCGAGGACGCCTCGTCCCCGGGGCGGATGAGGCAGCATGAAGGGGTGATGCTCGAGGACCTGGTCGCCGCCGGCAACGTGGCGGTGTTGACAGGGGCGGGCATCTCGACGGAGTCCGGGATCCCCGACTACCGGGGTGAGAGCGGCCGTGCCCGGCCCGCAACACCCATGACGTACCAGGACTTCACGGGGAGCCCGGAGAACCGGCAGCGGTACTGGGCGCGCAGCCACCTCGGGTGGCGGTTCATCGGCGACGTGCAGCCCAACGACGGGCACCGGGCGGTCGCCGCGCTGCAGCAGCAGGGCCTGGTCAGCGGGCTCGTGACGCAGAACGTCGACGGCCTGCACCAGGCCGGCGGCGCACGCGACGTGATCGAGCTGCACGGCGCCCTGCGGGACGTGGTCTGCCTGAGCTGCCGCGAGCTGACGAGCAGGAAGCACCTCGAGGCGCGGCTGACGGCGGCCAACCCCGGCTGGGAGCGGGCGAACCTGCCGCTGAAGCCGGACGGGGACGTCGACCTGGACGACACCAGCGGGTTCCAGGTCGTCGACTGCGAGAGCTGCGGCGGGCTGCTGAAGCCGGAGGTCGTGTTCTTCGGCGAGACGGTGCCCCGCGACCGGGTCGACCGGACGTTCGCCCTGGTGGCCGCCAGCGACACGCTGCTGGTGCTCGGGAGCAGCCTGACCGTCATGAGCGGCTTCCGGTTCGTCCTGTTCGCGAAGAAGCAGGGCAAGACCGTCGCGATCGTCAACCAGGGACCCACCCGGGGTGACGCGCACGCCGACCTGAAGGTGGACGCCCCGCTGGGCCCCGCGCTGACGTCGCTGTCAGTGACAATGGTGGCGTGATCCGCGTCGTCTTCATCTGCACCGGCAACATCTGCCGGTCGCCCACGGCGGAGGCGGTGCTCCGGCACAAGGTTCGCGAGGCCGGTCTGGAGGACCAGATCTCGGTCGCGAGCGGCGGCATGGGCAACTGGCACGTGGGCAACGGCGCGGACGAGCGGGCCGTGACCGCCTGGCGGTCGCGCGGCTACGAGCACGACCACACCGCACGACACGTCCGACGGGACTGGCGCGACGACTACGACCTGTTCGTGGCTGCCGACACCGGGCACCTGATGGAGATCCGCAGCCTGCTCCCCGGCGTCGAGGCAAAGCTGCTGCGCGACTGGGACCCGAAGGGGATGGGCGACCTGCCCGACCCCTACTACGACGGGCGCGAGGCCTTCGAGGACGTCCTCGACATCGTCGAGCGGTCCTGCGACCGCCTCCTGGAGGACCTTCGTGGGCGCCTGGACCAAGCGGCGAGCTGACGCACCCCTGGGCGCCTTCGTCGCGGAAGCGGCGGGCCTGGACTTCATCCGGGTCGAGGGCGGCCCTCCGGTCCCCCGCGTGCACGACGTCACCGCGACGGCCATCCGCATGGACGAGGTCATCACGAGCGGGCCTACGGCCGCGACGGCCGAGGACCTCGGTCGGCGGCTGGCCGTCCTGCACGCCTGCCCCGCGCCGGCGTTCGGCGCGCCGTGGACCGGGTTCATCGGCCCGACCGACGACCTGCTGCCCATGGACAACATGGCGGACGCGACCTGGGCTGAGCACTTCGCCACCCGGCGCGTCCTGCCCGCGTTGAAGGAGGGCCGTGACCGGCGACGAGTCGACCCCGACGACGCGGCCGCCGTCGAGGCGGTCCTCGACCGGCTCGAGAGCCTGGTGCCCGACCCCGGTCCGCGGCGGGTGCACGGAGACCTGTGGTCCGGCAACGTGCTGTGGGCCCTCGACGCTGCCTGGCTCATCGACCCGGCCGCGCACGGCGGGCACCCCGAGACCGACCTGGCGATGCTCCAGCTGTTCGGGCTGCCGTTCCTGGACAGCGTGCTGTCGACGTACTCCGAAGCCGCCGTCCTCGCACCTGGCTGGCGAGAGCGCACCCCCGTCCACCAGCTGTGGCCGCTGCTCGTCCACGCCGCGCTGTTCGGCGGCGACTACGGCGCTCGGGCTGGCGCCGCTGCACGGAGCCTGCGGTGACGCTCGTCGCCAAGGGTGTGCACGTCGGGCTGCTGGCCGGGCTCGACCTCGAGCTCGGCCCGGGGCTCACCGTCGTGACCGGCGAGCCGGAGTGCGGCACCAGCACCCTGCTGCGGGTCCTCGCCGGCACCCAGGCGCTCGACGCGGGCACCGTCTCGGGCGGATCCGTGGCACTGCTGTCGACGCCACCCGGTGACGAGTGGTCCGACCACGACATCGCGCGCTACTCGCTGGACCCTTCCTTCCTCGGCCGGGAGATGTGGACGCTCTCCGGCGGCGAGCGCCAGCGGGTCCGGATCGCGACGCTGCTCGCGAGCGACGCCGACCACCTGCTGCTCGACGAACCGCTGGGGCTGCTGGACGCTCGCGGCATCAACGCCGCGATCACGGCGCTCAGGGCCGACGGGCGTCCGGTGCTGATGGCCTGCAAGTCCGACCCGGACATCGCCGACCGCGCCGACCTGGTCCTGACCCTGGCCGGCGGCCGGATCAGCTGACGGGAAGCACCTGCACCCCGGTGCCGGCGAAGTCCCCGACCCACAGCGTCGTCCCGGCGGAGTCCAGCACGAACGGGTCGGCCAGGCCGGTGTGATGGCGCCCCACGACCGCTCCCGTCGCGTCGACCCCGACGACGTCCCCGGTCTGACGGTCGGGGAACCAGCCGACGTCCTGCACCGCGTCGCCGTCGGCCGGCTTGCCTCCCGTCGTGGCCGTGCCGAGCACCGTGCTCGTCGTCGTGTCGAGGACGACCACCTGGCCGGAACCGGTGTCGCTGACCCACACGTGACGGTCGTCGAACGCGGTCCAGGTGCTGGTGATCCCGATCGGCACCCGGCCGACGACGCGGCTGGTTCGCGGGTCGACCTTGACGACGTCCTTCGACCCGTCCGCCACCCACAGCAGCCCGGCCGAGGGGGCGATACCGGTAGGGGTCCCCCCGACCTCGACCTTCGACGTCCTCCCGCTCGCCGCGTCGACGCGCGTGAGCGTCCCGTCGGAGTAGTCGGTGGACCAGGCGGCCCCGGCCAGGAACGCCACGTCGTAGGGCGCCGACCCGACGGCGTACTCCTGCTGCTTGTTGCCCGTTCTCGCGTCGACGCGCGTCACCGCGTTGCCGCCGTAGTCCTCGACCCAGACCGACCCGGCGCCGTAGGCCATGCCGCACGGCGCGGCCCCGGTGCCGGCACGGCTCAGCACCTTGTGCGTCGCCGGGTCGATGCGGGCGACGTCGTCGTCGCCGTAGTCCGACACCCACAGGAACCCGGCGGCGGACAGGACGCCGCAGGGCTTGGAGCCCACAGTCACCTCGACGCCCTCCCGCACCGGCGTGGGTGAGGGTGTCGGGGTCGGCGTCGGAGCTGCGACCTGTCTGCTCGTGGTGGAGCAGGCGGCGAGCAGGAGCAGGGGCAGCAGGCGGCGCATCACGACCGCAGGTGAGCACGCTCGCGGGTCACGGCGCTGTCACGATCGTGCTCAGGTGCTTGGTTCACCGCTGCCCCGCGGTGAGGATTCCGGTGTGGGGACGACAACGGTGCTGCACCGAGGGGAGCTCGTCGTCACGAGCCGATGGCTGTGCCCCGCCTCGTCTGCTCGCTGGCACGAGCGGTCGACGACGGGCGAGGACGGCTACCTGGTGGCTCTCGCCCACCGTCCCGTCGGCATCCGGCACGCCGGACGACAGGCCGTCTGGGCGGACCACGGGGCCGCGGTCCTGTACGACCCCGAGCAGGAGTACGACCGCAAGCTCCTGCACCCCGACGGCGACGTCGCCGACATCCTCGGCTTCTGCCCGTCCCTCGTGGCCGAGGCCGTCGGCCCGAGCTTTCGCGCCTCAGCCGTCCCGGTGTCCGACAGCGCCTTTCTCCAACAGCGCCAGGCCTTCCTGATGCGTGACCCCTTCGCCCTGGACGAGGCGGCCTTCGCTGTCCTGGCTGATGTCGCGGCCGCCCTGGGGCGGCCCGCTGCGCCTGCGGGCCCGCTCGTCGACCGGGCCCGTCGCCTCCTGGGCGAGGACCTCGGAGAGCCGCTCAGCCTCGCCGAGACGGCCCGCCGCGCGCACGTGTCGCCCTACCACCTGGCACGCGTCTTCAAGGCCGCCACGGGCAGCACCCTGCACGGCTACCGGGAGGGCCTGCGGTTGCGCGCCGCGGCGGACCGCGCGATCGCCGGCCACCGGCTGGCGGACGTGGCCGCCGACCTCGGCTTGGCCAGCCACAGCCACCTCAGCGCACGGTTCCGACGGCGCTTCGGGATCGCGCCGAGCGCCCTCGCGTAGGTTCGGTCCATGGACCTCGGACTCGCCGACAAGGCCTTCCTCGTCACCGGCGGCTCGCGCGGTCTCGGCTTCGCGACCGCCCAGGCACTCGTCGCCGAGGGGGCCCGCGTCATGATCGCGGCGCGCGACGAGCAGGGCGTCAGCAACGCAGCCCTGGAGCTCGCTTGCGAGGGCGTCGCGGCCGACCTCGCCGACGCGGAGGCCGCCGAACGGCTGGTCGCCGCGACCGTCGCCTCGTACGGCCGCATCGACGGCGCACTCGTCAGCGTCGGCGGGCCCCCCGCGGGCGAGACCCTCGGCCTCACGGAGGACCAGTGGCGCGGCGCGTTCGACTCGGTCTTCCTGGGAGCCCTGCGCATCTGCCGCGCTGTCGTCGAGGCGCTCCCCGAGGAGGGTGGGGCGCTCGCCCTCGTGCTCAGCACCAGCGCCAAGCAGCCGATCGGCGGCCTGGCCGCGAGCAACGGGCTGCGACCGGGGCTCGGCATGCTCGCGAAGTCGATGGCCGACGAGCTGGGACCGCGCAACATCCGCGTCAACGGGCTGCTCCCCGGCCGGGTCGACACCGACCGCGTCCGCGAGCTGGACGGCCCCGACCCGGGAGTGAGGGCCGACCGGGAGCAGACGATCCCGCTGAGGCGGTACGGCCAGCCCATCGAGTTCGGTCAAGTGGCGGCGTTCCTGCTGTCCCCGGCCGCGTCGTTCGTCACCGGCGCCATGGTGCCGGTCGACGGCGGAGCACTACGGAGCCTCTGAAGGGGGTACGGAGACCGGCATGACCGAACCAGACACCGACCAGGACCTCGAGCGACCGAACGACGTGCCGCTGACCACCGATCCTGACCAGCAGCGCGACGACGAGCTCGAGGACCCCACCACCGGAGAGGGCGGCGCCGGGTGACGCTGGCCGGGACAGCCGCGCTCGGCCCGCACACGGTCCACCGGATGGGCTACGGCGCGATGCAGCTCGCCGGCCCGGGTGTCTTCGGACCGCCGAAGGACCGGGACGAAGCACTCGCCGTGCTGGCCGCCGTCCGCGAGGCAGGCGTCGACCACGTCGACACGTCGCAGTACTACGGGCCGGACGTGGTCAACGCCCTGCTCCGCGAGGCCCTCCACCCGTTCGACGGCATCACGCTCGTCTCCAAGGTCGGCGCGCGCCGCGACGACGGGGGCGGGTGGCTTCCCTGGAACGAGCCGGCCGATCTCCGGCGAGGCATCGAGGACAACCTCGCAGCGCTCGACGTGCCGCGCCTCGGGGCGGTGAACCTGCGGGTGATGCCGGACGACCCGCCGGCGCTCTTCGAGCAGCAGCTGGCCGCGATGGTTCAGGCGCGTGCCGACGGCCTCATCGACGCCTTCGGCGTCAGCAACGTGTCGCCGGCCCAGTTCGAGCTCGCCGCGGACGAGATCGCCTGCGTCCAGAACCCCTACAACTACGTGGATCGGGCCTCCCAGCCGATCCTGGACGCCTGCACCGCACGCGGCATCGCGTTCGTGCCCTTCTTCCCGCTGGGCAGCGGCTTCGGCATCAACGACGTGCGTGGCCACCCCCACGTCGTGGCGACGGCCGAGCGCCTGGGTGTCACCCCGTCTCAGGTCGCGCTCGCCTGGACGCTCGCCCAGGGCCCGACGGTCCTGCTCATCCCCGGGACGTCCTCCCGCGCACACCTGGCCGAGAACCTGGCGGCGGCCGATATCTCGTTGGACGCGGAGGCACTCGCCCTGCTGTCGTGACGTCCGTGGACATCACCCGCGTCGCGACGCGCGCCGACCTCGAGGCCTTTCACCGCTGCGAGGTCGCGTCGCTCGCGCACGACTTCGTCGGCCTCCCGGCCTTCCCGATCGAGGAGTGGCTGCCCTACCTCGACGAGCCGGAGAGCGCCGGGGACCGGGTCCACATGTACCTGGGCCGTCAGGACGGCGTGCCCGTCGCCTCGATGTCGCTGCGGACCCCGCTGCGCGACAACCTGAGCGTGGTGAACCTCGAGCTCAAGGTGCACCCCGACCATCGCCGCCTGGGCTACGGGCGCGCGCTCGCGGAGAAGGTCCTCGAGGAGACCCGTGCCCTCGGCCGTACCCGGGTCTTCGCCGCGATCGCCTCGCGACCCGAGGGCGACCCGCTGGGACTCGCGCTGGCCGAGGGCTTCGGCGCCAAGCCGGTCATCGAGGACGTCCGCCGGACGCTCGACCTGTTGGTGTCCCCGCCCGGTCCGAGGCCGGCCGCGCCCGCTGGCTACCGGGTCGTCGAGTGGGTCGGCTCCGCCCCCGAGGACCTCGTCGACGGTGCGGCCTACCTGAACGGCCGGATGACGCTGGACATGCCGATGGGCGAGATGGACTACGAACCGGAGGTCTGGGACGCCGCTCGCTATCGCGAGCGCGAGCAGCAGGCCGTCGAGCGCAAGCGGCTGATGATCGCCGCCGCCGCGCTGCACGAGTCGGGCCAGGTGGCCGGCATCACCGAGATCGCGGTCACACCGACCCAGCCCGAGCACGCGATGCAGTGGGACACCATCGTCGACCCCGACCACCGCGGCCACGGACTTGGGCTGCTGCTCAAGCACTGGAACCACGCGCAGCTCGTCGAAGTCGCCCCCGAGGTGCGGTGGGTCAACACCTGGAACGCCACGACCAACACCTTCATGATCCGCGTGAACGAGGCGGTCGGGTACCGCCCGATGGAGACGTGGACGGAGTACCAGCTCGACCTGTGACAGCCTTCCGGCGTGATCACGCACGTCGCGAGGGAGGTACGACGACTCGCCGCCGACCGCGTTCTGCGCGGCCCTCTCCCCCGCACCGTCGACGCCGTCACGCCGGAGCTGCTGACCGGGGTGCTCGGCCAGCGCGTGGACACGGTCAGGCGCCTCGACGGCACGGAGGGGACGACCGATCGGGTGCGCCTCGCCCTGACTGGTGAGGACGTGCCGGCATCGGTGTTCGTGAAGATCGCCTCCCACGCCGCCGGCAACCGGCTCTTCGGCGGGCTGGCGTCGCTCGGTGAGACCGAGGTCCGCTTCTACCGGGACGTCCGGCCCGGACTGACCCTGTCTGCGCCGGTCGCCCACGCGGGGCGCTTCGACCCCAGGACCGGTCGCTTCCTGCTGGTCCTCGAGGACCTCGCCGCCCGTGGTGCGCGCTTCGCCGACACCCTGACCCCCCTGACGCCCGACGAGGCGGCCGACGCGCTCTCGACGCTGCGGGAGGTGCATGCCGGCAGCCCGCCGCCGTGGGCGATCCGCAACAGCGACGACCCGATGCTGGGGCTCATCTCGCGCTCGCTGAAGCCGTTGCGCAAGCGCGTCCCGGAGGAGCTCCGTCGGCCCGGCGCCGACCGGCTGCTCGACGACTACGGGCGGCTGGCCCGCGACCTCGACCGGGGCCCGCTGACGCTGCTCCACGGCGACCCTCACCCCGGCAACCTGTACGTCGTCGACGGCGGCGTCGGCTTCCTCGACTGGCAGGTGGTGCGCCGCGGACCGCGGATGCGGGACGTCACCTACGCGATCGTCCTGGGGCTGACGCCCGAGGACCGCGCCTCGCACGAGCGGGACCTGCTCGCTCACTACACGTCCGACGACGTGTGGGAGGACTACCGCCGGATGGTGGCCTACGTGGTCGTCGCCACGACCTTCACCAGTGGGCTCGGCGGGCTGCAGGGAACCGACGTCGCCGACGAGGGGCTGCGCCGTGCGGTTCGCGCGATGGACGAGCTGGAGACGCTGTCCGCCCTTCGCCGCTGACCGCCTGCGCGTCAGGCGCACGATGAGCACGATCCCGACCGCGCACAGCAGGCCGCGGACGGCTCCCACGAGCCCGTCTGTCCGCGTACCGGCCCGGCGGCACCGCCAGTGGCGGGACACTACTGCGAGGCCGGGTCCTTGGTACGCCTCATGTCCCAGGCGTCGGTGAGCAGCTCGCGGAGCCGGCGCTTGGTCACCTTGGAGAGGTTCACCAGGACGAACGGCCAGCCGTCCCACCCGGGTTCGATGAAGAAGCGCTCAGGCTCGCCCTTCACCAACGCCTGCTGCTCGGAGACGTCACCGACGTAGAGCACGGCGACGTCCAGCCGGATGACCCGGGGCTTGCCCGCGACCCGCTGCGGCCAGCTCCAGACGAAGCCCCTGTTGCCGACGCGGAAGTCGAACCCGTCGCTGTCGATCTCGACGACGCCCTCGAGACCTAGCGCGATCTCGCGCACGTCGTCCGCGTTCGACACGCCGAGCAGGCTACCGAGCCTGTCAGACAGCGCGCTCCTGACGGAGCGCACGCTTGCTGTCCGCGAGGCAGAGCAGGAATCGGGGGGTCCGCGCCGAACTGTCGGACGACGCATCAGTCTGCGAGGGGACCAGCCATGTCGATCGTCAGCACCGTTCGCGCTCGAGCAGGCCGTGCCGGCCAGGTGGGGTTCGTGGCGGGAGCGCTGCTCTGCCTGTCCGGCGGGGGCCTCGCGCAGGCGAGCCCGACCTTGCCCAGCCTGCCTGTCCCGATCACCATGACCGTCTCCGGGCACATCACGGAGGCCGACACGGGACAGGCCATCGCCGGCATGTGCGTGCTGGTCGACGCGCTGTCGACCTCCGGCACGGTGGCCACGGCGACATCCGCCTCGGACGGGAGCTATGTCGCCAGCTGGCGGCAGAACCAGGACACCTCGCGCTACAGCTTCGGCGTGCGTACGACGGCCGCCTGCGGTGCCGCAGGCAGGTGGCTGGACACGCCGTACTTCGCGCAGGTGACGCTCGTACCGCAGCAGGGCAAGAGCGCCGCCTCCGGCATCGACGGGCGGACGGCCCGCGCCGGGCGGATCCTCGGCACGATCACTGACGACGGAACAGGCCGGCCGGTGTCAGGGGTCTCGGTCAGCTGGACGTACACGGGCCCGAGCAGCCCGCCCACCACAGCAGCTCCGAAGGTGACCACGGCGGCGGACGGCACCTTCGTCCTCGGGGGCC
>JAODNF010000486.1 GCA_025464915.1 Frankiales bacterium
GGCGCGGCGGGAGACGGCCACCGGGTCGGAGGCGGTCTGCGCCTGGACGTGCGCGGCGAGGGCCGTGGGCGGTGCGGGCGTCGACGCGGGAAGGACGCCGGCGGGGAGGGCGAGGGCTGCGGCGGCGACACCGAGTCCGGAGACGAGTCCGGCCTGGGCCGCGCGGAGGGTGAGCGTGCGGATGCGGGGGGTGGGGGTCATCGGCGCGGGTCGTTGCCCGGGGACCGCGTGCGACCCCTGGGTGAGGCCGTGCGGCGGGCTAGGACCTCACCTCCTTCTGAAGTCGGACGCCGGTCGTTCCGGCTGCGTGGGGATTCACGCTAGGCGGGCATGCTTGCAGTTGCTAGCACTCAGCAAGCGGCCTGGATCACAGCCGGGTGAACCACCAGGTCAGAGCGGGTGATGCGACTCAATCCGTGGGACTTCTCACACGACGGCCACCACCCGATCGGGTGGCGAGAACGAGGGCTGCCGACGACGACGGAGAGGGGGACGCCCCATCGACGGCAGGAACCCCCGCATGAGCGCGATCCGCCCCACCCGCACCCTCGGGGTGCTGGCGCTCGCCCTCGCGGGGAGCGTGTCGGTGTCACCGGCGCACGCCGCGCAGGGCGCGCGCACCGTGGTCGTGACGGGCCGTGGGGACGCTGCTGCCGCCGTCCAGCAGGCCGGCGGGACGGTGCTGCGCCGGCTTCCCCTGGTGCACGGCGTGATCGCCCGCGTCAGCAGGCCGATCCCCGGCTTCACGGTCACCGCCGACGGCCCGATGACGCTCACGGGACGCGAGAAGGGCTACACCCGCGGTACGACGGAGGTCATGGCCCGCGAGGTCGTGGACGCGCCCGACGGCGGCGGTGCAGGCGTCACGGTCGCGGTCGTCGACACCGGCGTCGCCGACGTGGCCGAGCTCGCCGGCCGCGTCACCCACATCGACGTCACCGGCACCGGGACGGGAGACGGCTACGGGCACGGGACCTTCGTCGCGTCGCTCGTGGCCGGGAGCGTGCACGGGGTCGCACCGGCCGCGCGGGTCCTCGACGTGCGGGTCGGGCACCCCGACGGCAGCACGTCGCTCGTCGACGTCCTCTCGGGCCTGCAGGCTGTCGCTGACAACCGCGACGTCTCGGTCGTCAACCTGTCGCTGTCGACCGACGAGGAGGTCCCGCCGCTCACGGACGCGCTCGAGGCGCTCTGGGCTCAGGGCGACCTGGTCGTGGTGCCGGCGGGCAACGGCGGCCCGGGCCGCGGCACCGTCGCGAGTCCGGGCACCGACCCCCTGCTGCTCACCGTCGGTGCCCTCGACGGCGACTCCGTGGCGGACTGGTCGGCCCGCGGCGGTGCCGGCGTCAAGGGACCGGACCTGGTCGCCCCGGGCGCCCACCTGCTCAGCGCCGGCCTGCCGGGTTCGGTCCTGTGGGCCGAGCACCCCGATGCCCGGCGGGGGGACGCCGGCTTCGTCGGGTCCGGCACGTCCTTCTCGACCGCCCTGGTGTCCGGGGCCTCAGCGGTGCTCCTCGCCGGTCGGCCCCAGCTGTCGCCGTACCAGCTGAAGGCGCTCCTGCAGCGCAGCGCCCGCGACGTGCGCGGGCCCCGCGCGGCGACCGGAGCAGGTGCGCTGGACCTGGGCGAGGCGCAGGTACGACGGGTGCCGCGCGATGACGACCCGGCGGGCGGCACCAACGGCACCAGCGGCGCCGACAGCAGCGGGGACGCCAGCTCCGGGTCGGCCAGCTCCTGGAGCGCCCGGCAGTGGGCCGCCAGCTCGTGGTCCGCGCGGCAGTGGTCTGCACGGCAGTGGTCAGCCAGGCAGTGGAGCGCCTCCTCGTGGGGGTGAAGCGCCTCGTCGCCGCCGTCGTCGCCCTGGGCCTGCTGGCCCAGGGCATCGCCGCGCTCGGCGTCGGTGCCCGTCCAGCTCTCGCGCCGCTGACGCACTCCTGGGCGCACGGCCCGCTGCTGGTGCTGCTCTGCTTCGCCGTCACGCTCGCGAGCGACTGGGTCGCCGTCCCGGTGCGGCACGGCGAGCAGACGGAGGAGCTCACCTTCTTCGAAGCGGCGTGCGTCGTCGACGTCCTGGTCCTGAACGCGACCTGGGCGCTCACCCTGCCCGTCGTGGCCACGCTCGGGTGCTCGCTGCTGCGACGCCGCGGGCTGACGAAGTCGCTCTTCAACGCCGGAAACCTCGCGATCGGCGTCGCGATCATGGTGCCGGTCGCCCATCTCCTCGCCGGAACGGGCCTGTCGGCGCAGACCGTCGCAGGGATCGTGCTCGGCATGCTGGGGCTGTGCGCGGTGAACCTCGTGGCGCTGGCGCTCGTCCTCTCCGTCGTGTCCGACCAGCGGTTCACCACGGTGATCCGCGAGGGCGCCGGCCTGTCGACGATCATCGCCGTCTGCACGGTCGCCACGGGCGGGACGTTCGTGACGCTGGCGTCGGTCGCGCCCGGGCTGCTGCCGTTCTCCGTGATGCCGGCGGGGGCGCTGATGTTCGCGTTCCAGTCGCGGGCGCAGGAGTCCCTGGAGCGCGAGCGCTCGCAGCGGCTGCTGGCGCTGTCGCAGATGCTCGCGGGCCGGTTCGACGGGGACGTGCTCGCGTCCTTCCTCGACCTGAGCCGCCAGTCGTTCGGCGTCGACCTCGCACTCGCGCTCCTCGACCCGACCGCGGCCCCCGGTGGGGCCTACCCGGTGACGGTCTGCGACGACCGCGAGCACGGTAGGGACCGGCGGGCCGCGTCGCTCTACGAGGCCGACCTGCTGTGGCGCACCGACAGCGCGACACTGCTCACCGCGGGTCTGCCCGAGGACTGGAAGGCCGCCCTCGTCGCGCCCCTGGAGGCCGAGGGCCGCCGCATCGGCGTCGTCGTCCTGGCGAGCCGCACCAAGCGGCACGGGTTGAACTCCACCGCCGTCACGCTCCTCAACCCCATCGCGTCGGCCCTCGCGGTCGCGCTCCGGGCCCAGGCTCAGCTGGAGCGGCTGGAGGAGGAGCGCAGCAAGCTCAAGGCGGTCGTGGACCAGTCCTCCGACGGCATCCTCGTCCTCAACGGCCGCGGCGTCGTGCAGCTGTGGAGCCCCGCGATGGAGGCGCTGACCGGCCGCACCGAGGTGACTGCGCTCGGGCGCCCGATCGCCGCCCTGCTCGCGATGACCGCGTCCGACGGCAGCGCGCTGGACCTGTTCGCCAGCGGCCGCGACGAGATGTCCGTCGACCGGACGCACGTCGTCATCGAGCTCGTGCTGGTGCGCGACGACGGGGACCGGCGCACCGTCCGCTGCTCGCACTCAGGCGTGTTCGACGGCGACGAGCTCGTGCGTGACGTGGTGATGCTGCACGACGTCACGCGCGAGCGGCAGGTCGAGCGGCTGAAGGCCGACTTCATCGCGACGGTCTCGCACGAGCTGCGCACGCCGGTCACGCCGATCAAGGGCTACGCCGACCTGCTCCGCCGCCGCGGGCACGTGATGACGGAGGAGAAGCGCAACGAGTGCCTCGACGTCATCTCCGACCGGGCGTCGCACCTCACCCGGCTGGTCGAGGACCTGCTCCTGGCCTCGCGCATCTCCGCCACCGAGAGCACCGGGCGCGGCAAGGTCGACATGGGCAGCGACGACCTGGCAGCCCTGGTACGCCGTGCCTGCGGCGACTTCGGGGACCAGACCGCGCGGCTGAGCATCGACGTGCCGGCGACCCCCGTGCTGGTCGACTGCGACCCGGTCCGCGTCATCCAGGTGCTGACGAACCTGGTCTCGAACGCGTTGAAGTACTCCAAGCAGGGCAGCCCGGTGGTCGTGCGGCTGCGGGCGTCCGGCGCCCGCGCGGTCGTCGAGGTCGTCGACATCGGCCGCGGCAACCCAGCGGACCAGGTCGACATGGTCTTCGACAAGTTCCACCGGGTCGAGGACCCGATGCTCATGACCACGGGCGGGACGGGGCTCGGGCTCTACATCGCGCGCGAGCTGGCCCACGCGATGGGCGGCAGCCTGACCTGCACCTCGACCCTGGGGGTCGGCTCCGTGTTCACCCTGTCACTTTCCGTAGCGGGTACGCGCCCGATGCCGACGGCGCTGGCGGACGCCGTACCGGCCCCTGCGGCGACCCCGCTGGACGTGCCGCGACCCCGCCGCGCACCCCCCTGGGTGACCGCCCCGCCACGCCCGGAGCCCGCTGACGGCGTAATCGCGCCGTAGACCGCTACGGTTGCGCGTGGAAGCGCCTCCTTCGAGGCGTGGGCAGCGGGGCGGAAATCCCCGTCGACGACCAGGAGGACCCCGTGGCGGAGAAGTACAACGGCTACTGCGTGAAGTGCAAGGAGAAGCGCGACTTCGACGGTGAGGTCAAGGTGAGCGACTCCGGTCGCCGCATGGCCCAGG
>JAODNF010000490.1 GCA_025464915.1 Frankiales bacterium
AGGAGCTGACCCGGCCACGCCGAGTGCTGCCTGGTGGTGGCCGCCAAGGCGGTCGGGCGGTCCCCCGGCACGACAGGCGCCGACGGAGGGACGGGTACGGAGGCAAGGACCGCCACCGTGGCCGGGACCGCGATCGGGGGTGGGACCACCGCGACCCCGACCGGCGCCGCGATCTGTGGCTGCACGACCGGCGCAGCGGACGGCTCCTCCACCGGAGCTGGCGCAGGCTGCTGAACCGTCGGGGACGCGACCGAGAACGAGTCGACGGTAGGCGCGCCGAACGAGATCGCGAACCCGCTGGTGTCGGTCGGGGCGGGGACCAGGAGCACGTCGACGGGCGAGCCGAGAAGGCTGGTGCGCCAGGTCATCCGGTCGCCCCTCGCGACTCCGAGCACGTGCCGGGTGCAGTCGACCGTCGGGCGGTCCGACCACGGCTGCCGGTCGCCCGCCGTCCAGGTCGTCGCGGAACACGCCCAGACGGCCGGCGTGCTGACCGGGCCCGTCGCGTCGACCCGCGCCAGGCTCAGGTCAGCGACGCGCGACCACCGGACCGCCGAGAAGGCGATGGCGCCGGTCGGTCCGTTCTCGACCGGAAGAGCCGGGCCGTCCTGCGACTGCAGGTCCGGGAGCCCGGCGCTCAGCCGCAGCTGGGTCCACGAGCCCGTTGCAGGCACGTCGTCCGCGAGGGCGGGGCCGGCAGTGCTCAGCACCAGCACACCGGCGAGCAGCAGCGCGCGTCTCATGCCGGCGCCAGAGCTCCCCGCGACCGGGCGATGCTCGCCTGGTCGGTGCCGAGGTAGGACGCCACGACGGCGTCCTCGCGGAGCACGTCCTCGGGCAAGCCGGCGGCGATGACGCGGCCGAGGTGCAGGCAGACCAGGGAGTCGGAGATCCCTGCCAGCAGCGGGATGTCGTGCTCGATGACGGCGAGTGAAGCACCCGTCTCGTCGCGGACCTGGAGGAGCACCTGCTGGAGCCCCTCCACCTCGCGCTGCGCGATGCCCGCGGCCGGCTCGTCGAGCAGCAGGACCGTGGGCCGGTGGGCGATGGCGCAGCCGAGCTCGACGATGCGCCGGGTGCCGGTCGACAGGTCGGAGACGAACGCGTCTTGGTAGCGACCCAGCCCCATCAGCTCGACGGTCTCGTCGACGGTGAGCGCGAGGTCGGCCTCGCTGCGCACGGCGGCTCCCAGCCGGAAGGCGTAGGCGAGCGGGTCCCGCACCTCGAGATGCCGGTCGAGCGCGGTGGCGATGACCTCGCGCACCGTCATCGACGGGAACAGCCTCGCGTCCTGGAAGGTACGTCCGAGACCTGCCGTCGCGCGCTGTGCCGCCGATCGACCGGTGATGTCCTCGCCGCGGAAGAGCACCTGCCCGTGGTCGGCCGTGAGGAAGCCGGAGACGACGTCGAGGGCGCAGGTCTTGCCCGCGCCGTTGCTGCCGATGATGCCGACGATGGCGCCCTCGGCGACGACCAGGTCGACCCCGTCGAGCGCCCTCACGCCGCCGAAGGACTTGGCGAGGCCCCGCGCCTCGAGCAGCACCCGCGCGTCGACGGGGACCCGCCGGCTGCGCTCGCGGACGTCGCCGGTGAGGAAGACGGCCCGCACGATGTCGTCGCGGGCGACGAGGTCGGCGGACCTGCCGCTGAAGCGGGTCTGGCCCTTCTCGAGGAACGCCGCGTCCTGCGCGATGCTGGTCGCCAGGTCGATCGACTGCTCGACGAGCACGACGGTCGTGCCCTGCGCGTTGATCTCCCGGACCACGGCGAGGATCTCCGCCACGACCGTCGGGGCCAGCCCGAGCGACAGCTCGTCGATGAGCAGCAGCCGCGGCTCGCACAGCATGGCCTGACCGAGCACCAGCATCTGCTGCTGGCCGCCGGACAGCTCGCCGGCGGGCACGTCGAGCCGCTCGCCCAGCACGGGGAACAGCGCCAGCACCCGATCCGTCGCTGCGTCGACAGCTGCCTTGTCGCGCCGACGCAACCACGCCGCGAGACGCAGGTTGTCCCGCACCGACAGCGTGCCGAACACACCGCGACCGCCGGGCACGAGCACGATGCCGGCGCGGAGCCGCTCGACAGGGTCCAGCCGGGTGATGTCGCGGCCGTCGAACAAGATCCGTCCGGACTGCACGGGCAGCAGGCCGCAGACCGCCTTGAGCACCGAGCTCTTGCCGGCCCCGTTCGTCCCGAGGAGGGCGAGGATGCCGCCTTCCCGCACGGCGAAACCCGTGCCGAACAGCACCGGGCTGCGGCCGTACGCGGCATGCACCCCGTCGACGACGAGCAGCCCTTCCGAAGGCGTGCTCACCGGGTCGGCGACCGGGTCCGCAAGCTCCTCGAGCGACGGGACCGACAGCCCGTGCCGGCGGGCGAACCACCGCAGCCAGGCGTCGCGGCCGGTGAACGCCAGCTGTCCGAGGCCGCCGGGGAAGAACAGGACCAGCACCAGCAGCCCAGCTCCGGTGGCGAGCAGCTGCCAGGCGCCGGTGAGGAGGTACTGCACCCCTTGCACGTAGACGGCGCCGAGCACCGCGCCGGGAAGCGAGGCGGCACCACCGATGACGACCATCGTGAACACGACCAGGCTCTGCACCGGGTCGAAGCCGGAGAACGGGATGCCGCGCAGCGCGACGACGTAGAGCCCGCCGGCGATCCCGGCGAGAGCACCGCTGAAGGCGAAGGCGGTGAGCTTCGCGCGCACGGGCGCGATGCCGAAGGCCGACGCGGCTCGCTCGTTGTCGCGCACCGCGACGACGGTGCGCCCCGCCCGTCCTGAGCGGAAGTTGCGGGCCACCACGATCGAGGTGATGGCGATCAGCAGGCACAGGTAGTCGAACGTCAGCGGGTCGTCGAGGGTGAAGCGCCCCAGCAGCACCGGACGGGTCAGCGTCGAGGGGGTCAGCCACGGGACGTGCGCCGAGTTGAGCAGGTAGGTCGAGACAGGGGCGCCGAACGCCAGCGTCGTGACCGCGAGGAACAGCCCGCGGATCCGCAGGGCGGGGATGCCGACGATGACAGCGGCGAAGCCACCGACGACAGCCGAGGCCAGCAGGGCGAGCAGCAGGTCGGCGTGCTCGTGCACCAGCAGGCTCGCAGTGGTCGCGGCACCGAGACCGACGAAGGCGAACTGGCCCAGGCTGATCTGACCCGACCAGCCCGTGATGACGACGAGGGAGACGGCGATGACGCAGTAGATGGCGGTGTAGGCGAACAGGCCCTGGTGCGGCACGGAGAGCACCAGCGGTAGCCCGAGCGCGACGGCGGTCAGCACGGCGACGAAGCCGCGCGAGGCCCACCTCACGGACGCGAGCTGCGCCAGCACCTGGGGGACGGGACGGACCTGGCGCAGGGCCACGTGCTCACCGATCGACCCCTCGTCCTGCCGGGTCTGGCGCCGCCGTTGCAGCAGCAGTGCCCCGAGCACCAGGAAGAACAGGGCGACGTCGACGGTCGAGCTCTGCGGGTAGTTCCAGAAGACGCCCTGCTGCACGACGCCGATGCCGAGCCCACCGGCGAACGCGACCGGCAGGCTGTCCATCCGCGCCACGACGGCCGCGGCCAGAGGGGCGAGCAGCAGCACCGGACCTCCCGGGACCCCGAGCTGCGGCCCGAGCACGGGAGCGGCGAGCAGCGAGCCGACGCCCGACAGCCCCGCAGCGAGCACCCAGGCGAGCAGCGACAACCGCCGGACCGGGATGCCCAGCAGCAGCGCCCGCTCCGGCGCCTCCGCGCTCGCGCGGATGGCCACACCGGTATCGCTGCGCGTCAGGAAGAGCGCCAGTCCCAGAAGGACAAGGGGTACGACGACGAGGACCGCGATGTGGTCGCTCGTGAACACGATGGGACCCACCCGGCCGTGGACGGGAAGGTCGAGGTGGAACGTCGTCGCTGGCCGCAGCTGCGTGTAGACGGTGGGCAGGAAGATCTCTCCGGCAGCGATGACCTGGGCGACGCCGATCGTCGCGACCGTCAGGATGAGCCGGGGGGCGGTGAACAGGCGCCGGACGACGAGCTCGTGCGTCAGGGCACCGGTGCCGAGCGCGGCCAGCAGCCCGAGTGCCATCCCCGCCCACAGGGGCAGGCCCGAGCCCGTGGTGAGGACGACGGCGCACGTGGTCGCCAGACCACCGAGCTCGGCCTGCGCGAAGTTGACGACCCGGCTGGCGCGGTAGACCAGCACCAGCCCCATCGCGGTGAGTGCGGTGAGCGAGCCGAGGGTGAGCCCGAGCAGGACGACGCCGAGCGGGAGCCCCTGAGGCAGGACGGCTCGGGCCGCGAGCCACACCAGGACGCAGCCGGGCAGCCACGCGGCCTGTCGAGACCGGATCACCGGTGGCTCACTGACCGAAGCAGTGCAGCTGCAGGTGCGGCCCGCCCCACGTGCTGGGGTCGGTGAAGCTGTGCAGCGCACCGTTGTCGCAGTTGCGGTAGCCGCCCTTCACGTCGTCGAACGGGCTCGTGTAGGTCGGGTCGAACCAGCCGACCGGTGCCGCGGAGACGGGCGTGTAGGCGTGGCCGTGCTGGAACTGGAAGGTGCCCAGGTACCCGGTCACGTCGGGCAGGGCCAGCGAGCCCCTGGCGAGGTTCGCCGGCGTCAGCTGCGGACCTGCGACCTGCAGCCCGAGGAACACCTGCAGCAGCGTTCCGTAGGCAGCCGCGTAGTAGATCTCCGCGGGCTCCTTGCCGCCGCTCGCCTTCTTGAAGACCCGGTAGGCCTCGTTGTGCTGGTCGGTCGGCCAGGCCCCCGCCGGGGTCATCAGGCCCCTCCAGTTGCCGCCGTACGGCTGCTGGGCCTGGCCGTCGCCCCAGTAGGGCTGGACCCACTCCGGGTAGTAGTTCTGCGACTGGGCGCTGTTGCCGAGGAAGATCGGGACGACCGGGTCGCAGTAGCAGAGCATCGTCGTGACACCCGCGGCCTGCATCTGGGCCACGATGCTCTGGCTCTGGGTCTGGAACTGCGCGACGTTGATCGAGTAGGTGACCTCGCGCGTGATCTTGGCGCCGCAGCGCTTGAGGACGCCCTTGATGACGTTCGCGACGTTGACGTACTCGGGGTTGTCGGGGTGCACGAGGCCGAAGACCCGCTGCTTCGCCGCGAGCGTCTTGTCCGGAGCGAAGATCGCCTTCATCCCGTCGAGCCGTTGGCAGGTCAGGTTGCCCATCCAGCTGCCGAGCCCCGTGCCGGACGGGGTGATGGACCACCAGTACGGCGCGTTGCGCTGGTAGTAGCTGTCCGGAAAGCCGAGCGGGCCCCAGGCGACGACCTTCTGCTGCGCGAGCGAGCCCCAGTAGGGGTTGGAACCGCGCAGCTGGAAGGTCACGTCCCCGAAGGCCCCCAGACCACGCGCGGTCTGGCCGTCGGCCTGGGCTTGCGGCCCGCCCTGGCCCTGGTCCTCCTGGATGTAGTCGCCCTGCCCCTGGAAGCTCTTGATGACGACCTTGCGGCCGTAGAGCTCGTACTGCTTGTTGAAGTAGGCGAGGTAGGTGTTGAGGTCCTGCAGGTATGCCGTGTCGCGCGGCGGCGCCGCAGCGCCGGTCGCGGCGGCGATCGCCGCGTCGCTGGCCGAGTTGCCCAGCCGGTAGGACAGCGTGATGGTCGAGCCGGTCACGCCGTACGACGAGGCTCCGCCGTTGCTCCCGCGGTAGGCCGCCACGCAGGGCGGGGAGTAGACCGTCCACGGCACCTGCTTCGCACCCGGCCTGCAGGCGACGCCGGCGCGCGAGACGCCGCCGTTGGTCACCGGCGGGGTCACGGCTCCGGTCGTGCCAGGCGTCGTCGTACCGGTGCTGCCACCGGGGAGGACCGCGCCCGTCGTACCCGTCGTGCCACCCGTGCCCGACGCCACGGGGGCGCTGCCACCGGTCGTCGTGCCCGGGACCGCACCGGTGGTGGCACCTGTGGCGCCGCCGTCGAGCGGTGCCCCGGACGTCCCGCCGTCGAGGCCGAGGCCGCTGGACGACGGCGTGGGCGACGTGCTGGGGGTGAAGGTGACGACGAGGACGAGCGCGACGACGGCGGCGGCCACCGGGACGTAGCGGCCGGCCAGCCGCCCGAGGTAGCGACGCACGGCGGCGTCGATCTCGGACTGCTGCACACCTGGTTCGCTCATGTGTCCTCCGTCACTCTGACCCGCTTCACCCGAGTAAAATATATTTTGTGCGATCTGCCAAGGGCTCCTACCCTGGCGGCATGCCTGAGGCCTTCGCCCTGCCTCCGGGACCGCGGCTGCCGCTCTCGGAGGAGGTCGCCGCGCGACTGCGCGAGGAGGTGATGGCCGGGGTCCTGCGGCCCGGCGAGTTCATCCGCCTCGAAGCCGTCGCCCAGCGCCTCGGCGTGAGCGTGACGCCCGTCCGCGAGGCGCTGCTGCAGCTGCGCGGCGAGGACGTCGTCCGGCTGCTCCCCCGGCGAGGGTTCGTGGTCTCGCCGCTGACCCGGGTCGACGTGCAGGACCTGTTCGAGCTGCAGTCGCGGCTCGGAGGGGAGCTCGCGGCGCGCGCCGCCACCCGCATCGGCGCCGAGGGCCTGACCGCGCTCACCGAGATCAACGGCCTGCTCCACCAGGCGGTCGCGACGCAGGCGGCCGACCGCATCGAGGTCCTCGAGTACCAGTTCCACCGCACCATCAACGTGACTGCGGAGTCCCGCAAGCTCGCCTACGTGCTCCGCAGCGCGACCCAGTACCTCCCGCGCCGCTTCTTCACCGCCGACGCCCACTGGCGGCGCGCCGTCGACCGCGACCACAAGCGCATCCTCGCGGCGCTCCGGGACGGCGACGCCGCGGCTGCCCGGGTCGCCGTCGAGGCTCACATCCTGGACGGTCACGACCGCCTCGTGCGGCACCTGGACGACATCGGCTTCTGGGCCGACGTGCCAGGTGTCACGGAGCTCACCTCCTGAGCGGGTGTTTCGCCGCGGTTGCCGTCACTCCTGCTGCTGACTGTCGTTGGGAGGAGTGACCGGAACGGCGTCGAAACACGTCCGTGTCCCCTTCCCGAAGGACCCCCCGTGATCTCCAGTCCCCGCCGCGCCGTCGCGCTCGGCGTCGCCTCCCTCCTCGCCGGCGTGGGCATCGCCTCCGCCTCCGGCTCCCCGTCCGTCAGTGCAGAGGCGCTGTCCGGCTGGCTCTCGTCGCACGCCCACGGCAGCGCCAAGGCATCCTCGACGGTCCCGAAGGTGCCTGCGGCCTCACCGAAGGCGACGTGCGGCAAGGGCTCTCACCCCGAGGGCAACGTCCAGGGCCGGGTCCCGCTGGCCGACTACGCGAGCGGTCGCGCGGTCAAGGGCTACACCTGCAACTCCGGCGCGGTGGCCCACGTCGGTTCGACCGGTGGCTTCAAGACCTTCCGCTACGCCGACCGCACGGGTCGCGTGTGCGCGTTCTACGACGGCACGCTGCTGTTCCCGACGTCGCTGGCCCACGACAGCGAGGCGCCCGGCGTCCACGTCCTGGACATGAGCGACCCGCGGCGTCCGGTGCAGACCGCGCGGCTGCTGACACCGGCGATGGACAGCCCGCACGAGTCGCTCGCCCTCAACCCCCTGCGCGGCCTGCTGGCCGCCGGCATGGGCACCCCCGCGACGGCGCCCGGCGTCGTCGACATTTACGACGTGTCGCAGGACTGCCGCCACCCGGTGCTCCAGTCGTCGACCCCGCTCGGCATCCTCGGTCACGAGAGCGGCTTCTCGCCCGACGGCCGCACGCTGTGGATCTCCACGACGGCCGGTCCGGGTGTCACGGCCATCGACGTCAGCAACCCGGTGCTGCCCTCGATCGTCTGGCACAGCTTCACCTACACGTTCCACGGCATGAACCTCAACGCCGACGGCACCCGCCTCTACGGCGCCGACCTCGGCAGCAGCCCGGGGCTGACGGTGCTCGACGTCAGCCAGGTGCAGAAGCGCGTGAAGGCGCCCGTCGTGACCCAGATCAGCCACCTCACCTGGCCCGAGGTGTCGATCCCGCAGAACACCATCCCCGTGACGATCAAGGGCCACAAGTACCTCGTCGAGTTCGACGAGTACTCCCAGGGCACCAGCGCTGCGCCCACGTCCGCCGTCGGCGCGGCACGCATGATCAACATCGACAACGACAGGAAGCCGTTCGTCACCGGCAACATGCGCCTGCAGGTCAACCAACCCGCCGCGCGGGCCACCGACGAGAGCAACGACCCGGGCGCCGCCTACCCGGTGCAGGGCTACGCGGCCCACTACTGCGGAGTCCCGCGGACGGTCGACCCGACGATCGTCGCCTGCTCGTTCATCCTGAGCGGCCTGCGGGTCTTCAACATCGCGGACCCGTACCACCCACGCGAGGTGGCCTACTTCAACATGCCGGCACCCAACACCCTCCCGCTGAAGAGCGGCGCGTACGCCATGTCCGCCCCGAGCTTCGACGTGAAGAACCACAGCGTCTGGTACGCCGACGGGGACTCGGGCTTCTGGAACGTGCACCTCACGAACGGCGCCTGGCCCGCCGCTCTGTAGGTAGTTTCGCCCCATGGACACGGGGCGGATGGAAGCGTTCAGCGACGGCGTCATCGCCATCCTCATCACGGTGATGCTGCTCGAGCTCCAGGTCCCGCACGGCACGACCTGGAACGCGCTGCACGACAAGCTTCCCGTGCTGCTGAGCTACGTGCTGTCGTTCGTGTACCTCGGCATCTACTGGAACAACCACCACCACATGCTGCAGGCGACCGAGCACGTCTCGGGAGGCGTGCTGTGGGCCAACCTGCACCTGCTGTTCTGGCTGTCGCTGGTGCCCTTCACGACGGGCTGGATGGGCGAGAACCACTTCGCCACGACACCGGTGGCCGCCTACGGCATCACGCTGCTCGCCGCCGGTGTCGCCTACTACGTGCTGCAGACCCTCATCGTCCGAAGCCACGGCGAGGACTCCGCCTTCCGCGCCGCTCTTGGTCGGGACTGGAAGGGCAAGGCGTCCCCCGTCCTCTACACCGCCGGCATCACCGCGTCGTTCCTGAACCGCTGGCTGGGGCTGGCGCTCTACGTCGTCGTCGCGCTGATGTGGCTCGTGCCCGACCGCCGGATGGAGCAGGTCATCGTCCCGCACCGGGTCGACTGACCGGCAGTCAGCCCGACAGCTCCTCGCACAGGTGCCACAGGTCGTCGCGGGCCTCAGGCGTCTCCTTGTTGAGGCCGAACAGGTGGGTCGGACGCGGTCGGCGGTCGTGCCAGAACAGGCCGGTGCGCTGCCCCGGGGCGTGACCGCCCGCCAGGTAGACGATGGTGTCGGCGCCCTCGGCCGGGCTGCGCAGCAGGGGCCCCAGAAGGGTGCTGAAACGTGGCAACGACGACGCGATGCCCGGCGTGAGCGCCCAGCCCGGGTGCATCGCGTGCACGACGATCCCCTTGTCCGCCAGGCGATCTGCCCACATCTGGGTCAGCACGACCTCGGCCCGCTTGGTCCGGGCATACGCCACGAGCGGCTCGTAGTTCCCCTCCAGCAGATCGGCCATCAGGTCACGGTTCAACCGCTGCCCGTACATGCCGCCTGAGCTCACGTTCACGACGCGACCGCCGTCGGCGAGGTGCGGCGCGAGCTCGCGCGTCAGCAGCCACGGACCGAGGACGTTGGTGGCGAACGCCAGCTCAATGCCCTCGGCCGTCAGCTGCCTGCTGGGAGGCATCACGCCTGCGTTGTGCACGAGCACGTCGAGCGGCCCGTGCCAGCGGTCCACGAGCGCGCGCACCGATGCCAGGCTCGAGACGTCGCAGACCTCGCCACGGGCACCGAGTCGGTCGGCGACGGTTGCGACCTTCTCGGGGCTGCGCCCGACCACGACGACGTCGGCACCGCGACGCGAGAGGTCCTCGGCAGCCGCCGCGCCGATCCCGGCCGTCGCACCGGTCACGGCGACGACCTTGCCGGCCACGTCGACGTCGCCGGGCCACCCGGGGAGCCGGCTCCGGATCACCAGCCCCGGCCTGCTGTAGCCGAGGAGCAGGGTCCGGTCGAGGGCGGTGTCGAGCAGCGAGGCGACCACCGTCCCGAGTGTTGTGCTCATGCGGCCGGGCTGCCAGTCGGGAAGGCGAGCGCGAGGGTCAGCTGCAGCACGAAGTCGG
>JAODNF010000020.1 GCA_025464915.1 Frankiales bacterium
CGTAGCCGGTGATGACGGTCATCGCCTTCGTGATCCCGTCGACCTCACCCACGTCGATGGTCACCGTCGACTCGAAGTCGGCCGAGGCGCCGACGCCGATCACGTGCGCGGGCACGGTCGGGTAGTCGCTGAAGCTCACGAAGTCCTGCAGCGCGACGAGCTGCTTGTAGCTGCACTCGAGCCCCGCCTGCGACGCGAGCTGCCCCTTGAGGGCGTCGACCTGCCTCTGGAGGTCTTTGTTCCTGGACTGGTAGGAGCCCAGCCGCGGCAGTCCGCCGAGCGCGTTGCCCACGCTGTTCGCGCCGCTGCCGACGGCGCGCTGGACCGGGCCGAAGACGGTGTCGATCCCCCGCCGGAGGGAGGCCAGCGGACCGGCCTGCGCGGAGTTGTAGTCGAGCGCGGTGAGGGTGAAGGCCGTGAGCAGCAGCAGGACGAGCGTCAGCCGTGTCCGACGGGACCCACGCACCTGCGACTAGTGGCGGGGCTCGGAGATGAGGACCTGCTGGAGGGCCTCGAACTCCTCGACGCACTTGCCGGACCCGATCGCGACCGAGTGCAGCGGGTTGTCGGTGATGTGGACCGGCATCCCGGTCTCGTGCTTCAGGCGCTCGTCGAGGCCGCGGAGCAGGGCGCCGCCACCCGTGAGGACGATGCCGCGGTCCATGACGTCACCAGAGAGCTCCGGCGGGCACTTGTCGAGGGTGTTCTTGACCGCGTCGACGATCGCGTTGACCGGCTCCTCGATGGCCTTGCGGATCTCCTCGGCGGACACGACGATCGTCTTCGGCAGACCGGACACCAGGTCGCGGCCGCGGATCTCGGCGTGCGGCTCGTCGGGCATCGGGAACGCCGAGCCGATGGCCATCTTGATCTCCTCGGCGGTGCGCTCGCCGAGCATCAGCGAGTACTCCTTCTTCACGTAGCTGATGATCGAGCTGTCGAGCTCGTCACCACCGACGCGGATGCTCTGGCTCGTCACGATGCCGCCGAGGGAGATGACCGCGACCTCGGTCGTGCCGCCACCGATGTCGACGATCATGTTGCCGGTCGGCTCGTGCACCGGCAGGCCGGCGCCGATCGCGGCGGCCATCGGCTCCTCGATGATGAAGACCTTGCGGGCACCGGCCTGGTAGCCGGCGTCCTTCACGGCGCGCTGCTCGACACCCGTGATGCCACTCGGAACGCAGATCACGATCCGGGGCTTGGCGAAGTGTCGGCGCTTGTGCACCTTCTGGATGAAGTAGCGCAGCATCCGCTCGGTGGTGTCGAAGTCGGCGATGACGCCGTCCTTCAAGGGACGGATCGCCACGATGTTGCCGGGCGTGCGGCCGATCATCCGCTTGGCCTCGGTGCCGACGGCGAGGATGCCGGTCGTGCTCGTGTTGATGGCGACCACGGACGGCTCGTTGAGCACGACACCACGACCACGGACGTAGACCAGCGTGTTCGCGGTCCCGAGGTCGACGGCCATGTCACGGCCGAGGAACGACATGCTGTTGGCGTTCTTCGCCATCTTTGAGGGGAGCCCTTCACCAGGAAAGCAGTTGGGGAAGGCCCCAGCGTAACGGCTTTCACCCGTCTGGCTGAAACGTCTCATCAGGCTCAACTGGAGGTTGACGGGGTCGCCACGCGGGGCCGTCGGCGTATCGGGTGACGGTTCTCACCCGCTGGCGTCCGCTCAGTGGGCCACGCCTGAGCGCCGGCTGAGCGGACGCAGGGGGCTGGGCTAGAGGCCGGGGAAGAAGATGCCGATCTCGCGGGCGGCGCTCTCCGGGGAGTCACTGCCGTGGACCAGGTTCTGGCCGATCTCGAGGGCGTGGTCGCCGCGGATCGAGCCCGGGGTCGCCTCGACCGGGTTCGTGACGCCCATCAGGCGGCGGGTGCCGACGACGGCGTTCGGGCCCTCGACGACGAGCGCGACGAGCGGGCCGCCGGTGATGAAGTCGACCAGCTCACCGAAGAACGGGCGCTCCTTGTGCTCGGCGTAGTGCGCCTCGGCCGTCTCGCGCGCGAGCGTGCGGAGCTCCAGGGCGACGAGCGTGAGGCCCTTCTGCTCGAGGCGGCTGATGATCTCGCCGGCAAGGCCGCGGCGGACGCCGTCCGGCTTGACGAGGACGAGGGTGCGCTCGGACACGTGTGTTCTCCTGGCTCAGTGGCGGCGGCGTTGCCGCTGGGTCGACGGCCAGGCTACCGGCCCGCCCCGGCCGAACTCTGCGGGTCAGCACGCCGGCTCACGCGTGAACCACCCACAGAGTTCCGCACGGGGCCTCACGTGCCGTGGATCGACCGGAGCGGGCGGGCCGGAGGCATCGCGAGCAGCGCCTCGACCTGGGCCGGCCACGCCCGCTCGAACACGGCGAGGGCCTCGGCCGGGACCGGGCGGCTCTGGAAGTACCCCTGGGCGACGTCGCAGCCGAGCTCCCGCAGGGCCAGCCACGCGTCGGCGGTCTCGACGCCCTCGGCGACCACGGACAGCCCCAGGTCGTGCGCGAGCCGCACGATCGACCCGACGATCGCCGCGTCGTCGTGGTCGCTCGTCATGCTCATCACGAACGAGCGGTCGATCTTGACCTCGTCGACGGGCAGCCGCTTGAGGTAGCTGAGGGAGGAGTACCCGGTCCCGAAGTCGTCGACGGAGAGCCGCACCCCCAGGGCCGAGAGCTGCTGCAGCAGCTCCAGCCCGACGGCGGGGTCGCTCATGACCGTGCCCTCGGTGATCTCCAGCGTCAGGAGGCCGGCGGGGACGGCGTGCCGGGTGAGGGCGTCGGAGACGTCCTCGACGAGCGCGCCGTCGGCGAAGCCGCGCGGGCTCACGTTCACCGCCACGCTCGTGCCGGTCCGGGCCGACAGGGCGAGCGCCCGGTCCAGCACGAAGCGGGTGAGGGCGGAGACGAGGCCCAGCTGCTCGGCTAGCGGGACGAACTCGTCCGGGCCCACGAAGCCGTGCCGGTCGCTCGTCCAGCGGGCCAGCGCCTCGACCCCGTTGCTCGTACCCGTCCGCAGGTCGACCTTGGGCTGGTAGGCGACATCCAGCTCGGCCTGCTCCACCGCGCGCCGCAGGTCGGGAGCGAGCGCCAGGCGACGCGCGCTGGCGCCAGCGAGGACGGCGTCGTGGACGAGCAGCCCGACCCCGCGGTCCTTGGCCTCGCGCAGCGCCCGCTCGGCGTGCCGGATGAGGAGCTCGGCGTCGTACCCGTGCTCGCTGGCGCCGACGCCGGCGGTCGCGCGCAGGTCGACGAGGACACCGCCCGTCTCGAACGGCGCCTCGAGCGCCTGCTGCAGGGCGAGGGCGTCGTTCATGCACACCTCGAGCGCACCCGGGAGCAGCACGAGGAACTCGTCGCCGCCGAGGCGGCCCACGATGCCGCCCTCGCTGCAGGCCTCGGAGAGCCGCTCCCCGACCAGGCGGAGCAGCGCGTCGCCGACGTCCTGCCCGAGGGCGTCGTTCACGTCGTGGAACCGGTCCAGACCGAGCACCACGACCGTGGTGGCGTCACCGACCAGGTCCTGCTCGAGGTGCCGGGTCATGAGGGCGCGGTTCGGCAGCCCGGTGAGCTGGTCGTGCAGCGCTGCCTGCTCGCGCTCCTCGGACTCCTGGCGAGCCAGGTCGAGCAGCCGGCTCTTCTCCAGCGCGACGGAGGCGGCGGCCGCCATCGACTCGACGAGGCGGACCTCCGACGGGTCGAACTCGGTGCGCCCGTCGGTCCGGTCACCCACCCCGAGCACCCCGACGACCCGACCGTCGCGGCGCAGCGGGACGAACACCCCGTGCGACAGGTCGGTCTCGGTCAGGGACGCCGAGGCCGTTCCGCGCGTCAGCAGCCGCGGGCCGTGCTCGACGAGCTCCATCAGCGACGTCCGGTCGAGGACCTCGTGGGTCAGCTGCTCCCCCAGCCGCGAGCTGACGAGGGTGAGCCGCCCGTCTCCGGGGTCGAGGACGAGCACGGCCCGGGAGGTGCGGCAGATGTCCGACGACCGCCCGAGCACCGTGGTGAGGACGTCCGAGGTCTCGACCTGGGCGGCGAGCGCGTCGGTGAAGCCGGCGAGCAGCGTCAGCTGCTGGTGCCTGATGCCCTGGCGGTTGGCCTGGCGGAACCAGGCGAGCACCCCGAAGACCAGCACCAGGAAGAGCACCAGCCCGGCTGGGGACCCGAGGAGCGCCAGCAGCACGCAGGCCGCCAGGCCCTCGACGATCAGCGGCGCCACGGTCTGCGCGCCGTCGCGCAGCGGCTCGGACAGGCTGATCCGGCGCCCGTCGTACAGGGTCTTCATCACGGTCAGGACCAGGATCGACAGGGCGGAGGCCACGAGCAGGGCCAGCACCACCGCAGGCCAGGAGGTCGGGCGCCGCACGTCGGCGCCGTCGAGCAGCAGCCGGATGCCCGTGTAGGCGGTGGTGAGCTCCCAGGCGTGCAGCGCCAGGTTGCCGACCAGCTTGATCGGGCTCCGGCCGGTACGCGGGTGGAAGGCGATGTCCGCGAGCAGCCGGACGAGCAGGGCGTACTGGAGCCCGACCAGGCACAGCGACATGACCGTCGGCAGCTCGTTGATCGTGTAGTCGTAGACGCGGTTGCGGTAGACGACCTCGATGTCGAGGTACTCGACCAGCAGGGTGAACACGAACAGCAGGGGGACGAGCTCGACCCTGGTCTCGACCAGCCCCGCATGCGGTGCCTGCTGCGCCACGAGCAGGCACCCGGCCTCCAGCAGCAGCAGGAACGGCAGCACGCGGCGCAGCGGCGACAGCCGCCAACGGTGGGTCAGGTCGCCGCTCACGCAGGAGCCATCGGCAGGACGCCACTAGTCCTCCATGGCCCGAACGTCCCATTCGCGACCCCGAAGGCGCCTGCGTGCCCGATCTTCCGCTCGTGGTGCCCGACACGCGGGGTTTCCGGCCCAGGTGGGGAAGATCGCCGCGAGTGGGAGGCCGATCTTCCGCTTCTGGTGCCCGACACGCGGGTTTTCGGCCCCTGGTGGGGAAGATCGCCGGGACGAGCGAGCCCGGTACGAGGTCAGCGGGAGCGGAGGAGCCGGCGCGCGTCCGCGGCCGTGACCACGGAACCCGTGACCAGGACGCCGGCACCGCCGTACTCGCCCGCCTCGTCGGCCAGCGCCACCGCAGCGTCCAGGGCGTCGTCGAGACGGTCCTCCACGGTCACGCGATCCTCGCCGAACACGTCGACCGCGAGCCCGAACAGGGCGTCGGCGGGCAGCGCGCGGGGGGAGGAGTTGGCCGTCACGACCACCGAGGTCAGCGCGGGCTCGAGGACCTCCAGCATCGCCCGGGCGTCCTTGTCGGCGAGCACCGCGACCACCCCGACGAGGGTCGTGAACGCGAAGGCGTCGTCCAGGGCGGCGACGGTCGCGACCATGCCGGCGGCGTTGTGCGCGGCGTCGGCGATCACCGTCGGGGACGACCTGACGACCTCGAGACGGCCGGGGGATGAGGCGGCCGCGAAGCCCTCGGCGACGACCGCGGCTGCGAGGGGCCGGCCGAGGAAGGCCTCGACGGCTGCCAGGGCGGCCGCGGCGTTCGCCGCCTGGTACGGCCCGTGGAGGGGCAGGAACACGTCGTCGTACTGCCCGTGCAGGCCCTGCAGCGACAGCAGCTGGCCACCGACCGCGACGGAGCGGTCGAGCACGCCGAACTCGAGCCCCTCGCGGGCCACGGTCGCGCCGACCGCCACGCAGTGCGCGAGCAGCACCTCGGCGGCCTCGGGCGGTTGGGAGGCCAGCACCGCCGTGGAGCCCGGCTTGATGATCCCGGCCTTCTCGACCGCGATCTCAGCGACGGTCGTGCCGAGGAGCGGGACGTGGTCGAGCCCGATCGGCAGGACGACCGCGACCGGGGCGTCCACCACGTTCGTCGCGTCCCAGAGCCCGCCGAGCCCGACCTCGAGCACCGCGACGTCGACGGGCGCGTCGGCGAACGCCGCGAACGCCATGCCGGTGAGGACATCGAAGATGGTCATCCTCACCGGGTCGTCGACGAGCCCGATGTAGGGGGAGTTCTCGTCGTACACCTCGCCGAACCGCTCCTCGGACAGCGGTTCCCCCTCGACGCAGATCCGCTCCGTGGGCGAGTCGAGGTGCGGAGAGGTGTAGCGGCCGGTGCGCAGGCCGTTGGCCCGCAGCAGGCTGTCGACCATCCGCGCCGTCGAGGTCTTGCCGTTGGTGCCCGTGAGGTGGATCGACGGGTAGGCGGCCTGCGGCGAGCCGAGCAGGTCGCAGAGCCGGCTGATCCGGTCGAGGTCGGGCTCCATTGCGCTCTCCGAGGGAAAGCGGTCCGCGAGGGCCGCCATCACGCGCGAAGCGCTCACTGCTGCTTGGGCGGGGCCTCGCCGAGGGTCACCTCGATCGCCGGCTCCCCCTCCACCAGCGTCACGGTCTCCACCACGCCGGCGTTCACGAGGTCGCCCTGGGCCAGCGACACCAGCGCGAGCCGCTCGGCGGAGTCGGTGATCACGAGCGAGGTGACCGGCGTCTTCATCGAGGTCTTGGCGTTCGACTTCGCCTTGCGCACCTGGGCGAGCACCTCGCCGGCCATGTCGAGCACCGCGGGGTCACCGCCGGTCTTGAGGCCGTCCGTCGTCGGCCACGCGGCGCGGTGCACCGAGCCGTCCTGCCACCACGACCACACCTCCTCGGTCGCGAACGGCAGCACCGGCGCGAACAGGCGCAGCAGCGTGTCGAGCGCGATCCGCAGCGCGCGGCACGCGGACGCGCCCTGCTCGCCGTAGGCGCGGCTCTTCACGAGCTCGATGTAGTCGTCGCAGAAGGTCCAGAAGAACGTCTCGGTGCGCTCCAGCGCACGGGAGGGGTCGTACGACGCGAAGGCCGTCGTTGCCTCCTCCACCACCCGGGCCAGCGCCTCGAGCAGGGCGCGGTCGAGCGGGTCGGTCACCTCCCCAGGCGTCGGCTCGGGGAAGGCGAGCGCGAACTTCGATGCGTTGAGCAGCTTCATGGCGAGGCGGCGCCCCACCTTGATCTGGTTCTCGTCGAAGGCGGTGTCGGTCCCGGGCCGTGCGGAGGCCGACCAGTAGCGCACGGCGTCAGAGCCGTGCTTGTCCAGGTGCTCCACGGGCGTCACCACGTTGCCCTTGGACTTGCTCATCTTCTTGCGGTCCGGGTCGAGCACCCAGCCGCTGATGGCGGCGTCGCTCCACGGCAGCCGGTCGTGCTCGTGGTGCGCGCGCACCACTGTCGCGAACAGCCAGGTCCGGATGATCTCGTGCGCCTGCGGCCGCAGGTCGTAGGGGAACAGCCGTCCGAACAGGTCCGGGTCGTCCTCCCACCCACCGGCGATCTGCGGGGACAGCGAACTGGTGGCCCAGGTGTCCATCACGTCGGGGTCGCCCACGAAGCCGCCCGGCACGCCGCGCTGGTCCTCGGTGAAGCCCTCGGGCACGTCGGAGGCGGGGTCGATCGGGAGCTGCGCCTCGGTCGGCAGCAGCGGCTGGTCGTAGAGCAGCTCGCCGGCCTCGTCGAGGGGGTACCACAGCGGGAAGGGCACACCGAAGAACCGCTGGCGGCTGATGAGCCAGTCGCCGTTGAGACCGCCCACCCAGTTGTCGTACCGGGTCTTCATGTACGACGGGTGCCAGGTGAGCTCGGCCCCGCGCTCGAGCAGCCGCTCGCGCAGGGTCGCGTCGCGGCCGCCGTTGCGGATGTACCACTGGCGGCTGGTCACGACCTCGAGCGGCCGGTCGCCCTTCTCGAAGAACTTCACCGGGTGCGTGATCGGCTTCGGCTCGCCGATCAGGTCGCCGGACTCAGCGAGCAGCTCCACGATCCGCTTCTGCGCCTGCTTCACGTTCTTGCCGGCGAGCTCGGCGTACGGCTCCGCGGCCACGCCCTCCGGAGGCGTCGGAAGGATGCGGCCGTCGCGCCCGATCACGCTGCGCACGGGCAGGTCGAGCTCGCGCCACCACGTCACGTCGGTGGTGTCGCCGAAGGTGCAGATCATCGCGATGCCGGTGCCCTTGTCGGGCTGCGCGAGGGGGTGGGCCAGCACCGGCACGGTCACGCCGAACAGCGGGGTCGTGACCGTCGTCCCGAACAGCGGCTGGTAGCGCTCGTCGTCCGGGTGCGCCACCAGGGCCACGCACGCGGGCAGCAGCTCGGGCCGGGTGGTCTCGATCTCCACGCCGGAGAAGGTCAGCCGGTGGTACGCCCCCGGCATCTCGCGGTCCTCGAGCTCGGCCTGCGCCACGGCCGTGCGGAAGTCCACGTCCCACAGGGTCGGAGCCTCCTGGGCGTACGCCTCGCCGCGCGCCAGGTTGCGCAGGAACCCGCGCTGCGCCGCCCGGCGGGACGCGTCGTCGATGGTGGCGTAGGTGTGGTTCCAGTCCACCGACAGGCCGAGCTGGCGGAACACCTTCTCGAAGACCTGCTCGTCCTCGGCAGTCAGCACGTGGCACAGGTCCACGAAGTTGCGGCGGCTGATGGGGACCTGCTCCTTGGCCGGCTCCGCAGGCGGCGAGAAGGAGGGGTCGTAGGGCACGGACGGGTCGCAGCGCACGCCGTAGTAGTTCTGCACGCGGCGCTCCGTGGGCAGGCCGTTGTCGTCCCAGCCCATCGGGTAGAACACCGACTTGCCGGCCATCCGCTGGTAGCGGGCGAGCAGGTCGGTGTGCGTGTAGCTGAACACGTGCCCCACGTGCAGCGAGCCGCTCACCGTGGGCGGCGGGGTGTCGATCGAGAACACGTCGGCCCGGGCGGCGGTGCGGTCGAAGTCGTACGTGCCGTGCTCGGCCCATACCGCGTCCCACTTCGCCTCGAGGCCGTCGAGGGTGGGGCGGTCAGGCATCTGCGCGGTCACCCTCGTCAGTCTAGGGAGAACAGCGAAACGGCTTTCCCGCCGAACGCTCGCCGGCTCCGCGACCTGGTTGTGAACCAGGCCTGACTACGCTCCCGCGGGTGGAGATCGAGCTCGACGACCGCTGGTCCATCGGTGGGCGGCCGCACGGCGGCTACCTGCTGCGCGAGGCCGTCCGGCCCGCCCTGACCGAGCAGCACCCCGACCCGCTCGTGGTCAGCGCCCACTTCCTGCGGTCGCCGGACCCGGGGACGGCGCAGCTGCAGGTCGAGACCCTGCGGGTGGGGCGGCGCGTGAGCCAGCTCCGTACCCGGGTCGTGCAGCACGGCGAGACGGTGCTCGAGACCCAGGTGACCACGACGGCGCTGTCGGCGGACGCCGAGCCCCACTGGACCCGGTCCGAGCCGCCGTCGCTGCTGCCGGTGGAGGACGCGCTGCGGGCACCGCACGAGCCCGTTCCTGGGTTCCGCGTCGGTCACCTCGAGTTCGTGGACAGCAGGTACGACCCGGAGCACGCGCGGCTCGGCACGCCGCACCTCGTCCCGGGCGAGCTGCAGGCGTGGCTCCGGATGGCCGACGGGCCGACGACGCCCCTGGACCTGCTGGTGCTGGCCGACGCGCTGCAGCCGACGGCGGCCGGCCTCGGCGTACCCGGCTGGTTCCCGACCCTCGAGCTGACCGTGTACGTCCGGGCCATCCCGGCCGACGGCTGGCTGGTCGGGCGGCACCGGACGCAGGAGCTCGTCGACGGCTGGTTCGACGAGGACTGCGAGCTGTGGGACAGCCGCGGGCGGCTGGTCTGCCAGGCGCGCCAGCTCGCCGGCTACCGCCTCTAGACCGCGTCCGCCCCCCAACTCTGTGGGCGGTTCTGGCTCGTCGTGTCGTCAGCACCCGCAGAGTTCGCCGCGGCACTGCTTGGAGGGCGCGCGACTCTGTGGGCGCTTCTCGCGCCGGCTGTCGTCAGCACCCGCAGAGTTCGCCGCGGCACACACCCGGCGGGTCGATGATCGCCGGACGAGCGACCGTTACGCGGACTTCTCGCGGGGCTCGCGGCGGCGCGACGGCGTGGAGGCGTCGCGCGGGACGAGCGTCGGGTTGACGTGCTCGAGCACGACCTCGCGGGTGACGACGCACTTGGCGATGTCGCCCTGGCTCGGGATGTCGTACATGACCGACAGCAGGACCTCTTCGAGGATCGCGCGCAGGCCGCGGGCACCGGTGCCGCGCTTGATGGCCTGGTCGGCGACGGCCTCGAGGGCGTCCTCGGTGAACTCCAGGTCGACGCCGTCGAGCTCGAAGAGCCGGGCGTACTGCTTCACCAGGGCGTTCTTCGGCTCGGTGAGGATCCGGATCAGCGCCTCGCGGTCGAGGTTGTTGACGCTCGTGAGCACGGGCAGGCGGCCGATGAACTCCGGGATCATGCCGTACTTGAGCAGGTCCTCGGGCATGGCCTCGGAGAAGACGCTGGTCGGGTCGATCTCGTTCTTGCTGTGCAGCACCGCGCCGAAGCCGACGGCCTTCTTGCCGATCCGCTGCTCGATGACCTTGTCGAGGCCCGCGAACGCGCCGCCCACGATGAACAGCACGTTGGTGGTGTCGATCTGGATGAACTCCTGGTGCGGGTGCTTGCGACCGCCCTGCGGAGGAACGCTGGCGGTCGTGCCCTCGAGGATCTTCAGCCGCGCCTGCTGCACGCCCTCACCGGACACGTCGCGGGTGATCGACGGGTTCTCCGACTTGCGGGCGATCTTGTCGACCTCGTCGATGTAGATGATCCCCGTCTCGGCCTTCTTGACGTCGTAGTCAGCGGCCTGGATCAGCTTGAGCAGGATGTTCTCGACGTCCTCGCCGACGTAGCCGGCCTCGGTCAGCGCCGTCGCGTCGGCGATGGCGAACGGGACGTTGAGCATCTTGGCGAGGGTCTGCGCCAGCAGCGTCTTGCCGCAGCCGGTCGGCCCGAGCAGCAGGATGTTGGACTTGGCCAGCTCGACCGGGTCCTTCTCGTTGCCGCCGGCCTGGACCCGCTTGTAGTGGTTGTAGACCGCGACGGCGAGGGTCCGCTTCGCGGTGTCCTGCCCGATGACGTAGCCGTCGAGGAAGTCGAAGATCTCCTTCGGCTTCGGCAGCTCGTCCCACTTGAGCTCGGAGCTCTCGGAGAGCTCCTCCTCGATGATCTCGTTGCAGAGGTCGATGCACTCGTCGCAGATGTACACGCCTGGTCCGGCGATGAGCTTCTTGACCTGCTTCTGCGACTTGCCGCAGAAGGAGCACTTCAGCAGGTCGCCACCGTCTCCGATGCGTGCCACCTGGACCTCGTCCCTGTCGGG
>JAODNF010000027.1 GCA_025464915.1 Frankiales bacterium
CACCACCCAGTCGCCGTCGGCGATCGCCGCGTCGATCATCGACTCGCCGACGACACGGAGCATGAACAGCGTGCCCTCGCCGACCAGCTCACGGGGGAGCGGGAAGACCTCCTCGACGGCCTGCTCGGCCAGGATCGGGCCACCGGCCGCGATCCGGCCCAGGACGGGCACGTACGCGGGCTGCGGGAAGGAGCTGTGCTCCTGGCCGTCGTCGAGGCCCATCTCGCTGGGCAGCCGCACGTCGACCGCCCGCGGCTTGGTGGCATCGCGGCGCAGGAAGCCCTTCTTCTGGAGCGTGATCAGCTGGTAGCTGACGCTCGAGGTGCTCGCCAGGCCGACCGCGTCGCCGATCTCGCGGATGGTGGGCGGGAAGCCGCGGCGCTCCACGGACTCGCGGATGAACTCGAGGATCCTGCGCTGGCGCGGGGTCAGCCCCTCGTTGTCGGCCGGCCCGTCGGGCAGGTTGTGGATCTGCGTGGTCTTGGGGGGTACGCCGGCCTTGCGTCCCGGCTTCTGCCGCTCGATCTCGTCCACTTCAGCTCCTCATCCCAACGACCAGTCGAACGTCCGGTCGAACGCCTCGAACCTAGCCCGTGTGTTCGAATTACCCAAACATTTGTTCGACGTGTCGTGGATTTTGTCGGATCGGGCTGTTAGACATTGGCTCAGACGTTCGATCGAATCTCCGTTCGAACCTGGCTGTAGGAGCCTCCCATGAACAGCACCCTCCGACTCACCCGCCGCGGCCGCCTCGTGATCATCTCGGCCCTCGCCGCGCTGCTCTTCGTGGCGTTCCTGGCGGGTCGCCAGGGTGCCAGCGCGAGCACGGGCACGGCCAAGCCGGTGCCGTACTCGCAGACGACGGTGAAGGCGGGCGAGTCGCTCTGGTCGGTCGCGAAGCGGGTCGCACCGCACTCCGACCCGCGGGCCCTGGTCGACCAGATCCGCGAGCTCAACCACCTGTCCTCCGGTGGCTTGCAGGTCGGCCAGCTGCTCGTCCTGCCCCGCACCTCCTGAGCCCGCGCCTGTGGACAGCCGGCGGCACGGTAGGCGCCGGCTGCCTACGGTTCGCGAGTGCCCTACCGACCGCCCAGCCCCTATGAGACGTGGTGCCCGCCGGCGCTGACGGACGCGGCGGTCCCGCTCGCGCAGACGCACCGCCTCCTGCAGGCCCTCTGCGAGGAGCACGCGGGCGTCAGCGACCTCACGGCCTCCAGCCCGTCACGCTCGGCACACGACACCCTCGCCCGGTTCCTCGAGGTCTTCAGCCAGGCCGCGTTCGACCTCGGCAACGAGGCCGGCAACCTGAGCTACCTGCTGCGCCTGGCCGCGCAGGACTACGCCGGCACCGAGCAGGCGCTGCGCGACAAGGTGCTCGCGGAGTCGCCGCGGAACCGCACGTGACGACCGCCGTCGCGCTCGCACGCCCCGACGACCTCTATCGCGCCGCGGCGCTGCTCGGCGGCAGCGCGGACCAGCTGGGTACGGCGGTGGCTGACTGTCGTCGATCGGCGCAGGTCGACTGGGTCGGTGGTCCTGCTGAGAACTACCAGGAGCGGCTCGCCCATCTCGCCGACGGTCTCACCAGAATGCGGACCGCGTTCGAGGACGCCTGCGACGCGCTCCTCGCCTACGCCCGGACCGTGGGCGCGGTCCAGCCCCTCGCCGAGGAGGCCGATCGCCTGGTGCTCAGCGGCTCCGAGGAGCTCCTCACCCGCGCCGAGCTGCTCCACGCCGAGGCCCGCGACGCGGAGGCGGTCGCCGCGATGCGGTTGTGCATCGTCCTCGAGGACCTCATCTCGCGCGCGCCGCACGTCCGCGCCTTCGCCCTCCAGCACGGCCTCGCCCACTTCGCCCAGGGCATGTCCGCCGCCGTCAGCGGCCTCGGCACCGTCATCTCGACCGCCGTGTCCTCGCTGCCCGGCGTCGGCTCCGACAAGGAGCGAGACGACGCCCGGGACCAGCTCGGCGACATCGCGCTCGACGCGGTCCAGCCGTGGAAGCAGGTCACGGACCTCTACGACGCGATCAACGACGGCCACGGCTGGTTCATGGCCGGCGAACTGGTCCCCGCCTGGTTCCTGCGCACGCGGCTCACGGGTCACCGAGCCCGCGCCCTGTTCCTCGACCCGGACGCTGTCCCTGCCACGGTGATGCTGGCCCTCGACCGCGGCGCCAGGGGACTGACCAAGGACGCCGTCGTCGACTGGTACCTCGCCCAGCACCTGCGCAAGGAGCTGGTCGCGGCGCTGGCCCGGCTCTCGAAAGAGCCGCTACCGAGCCTCGACCACCTGCTGCGGCACGGCGTCGACCTGGTCCACCAGGAGGCGCACGACGGTCACGTGCTCCAGCGCCACATCGGCCGCGACGCCGACTTCCTCCGTGCCCGCCAGGACTGGGACACCTATGACTACGGCAAGGTCCGGGTTAAGAGCAGCTTCTCGACGCTCGACGAGGCGGAGTCCCTTGTCGGCGAGGCCATCCGCAACAACGAACGTGCCATTCGCGACTTCCTGATGGACGGCAAGCCAAGCCTCGAGGTGAGGAGTCCGATCGCCACTGCCGGCGGGCTGGTGATGGATGCACGACACGAACTGATTCCAGCGCGGGAGGTGGTGGTGATCCTCGACCGCGTCGGTGACACCCTGCACATCAGGACCGCCTACCTCGACGGATGAGAGACCGTGACCAACGATCCGCCCGGCTTCGCGCTGGACCAAGCCATCCGCACTTCGCTGAACCAGGACTGGAACGTCGACTTCCCGGATCCCTATCAGGCCCTCGATGACTGGTTCCGTCGAGCAGGTGAGCGACCGCAGAACCTCCAACCCCTCATAGACGATATCGATCTCCTCTTCGAGGAGACCGTGAACGCCGAGACCCGGTTCGAACGATGGCCGCAGACCGGCCTGCGTCCGGATCAACTGGACGATCTGTTGCATGCCATGCGGAAGCGGGCGGTCGACGGGTTGGCCGGCAACGCGGAACCGATGCGCGCGCCCTGATCGATGTGACAGGAGCTGCGTCAGAGCGCGTCAGAGCGCTGACCAGGTCACATCGTCGGCGGGGCATCAGGCGTCCGCCCGCGCTGTGGGGCGGGCGAAGGCCTGATGATCAAGCAGGCGACGTCAGGCGGGGAGCTGGGCCTCGATGTCGGCGACGAGGGCGGGGTCGTCGGGCTCCATCTGGGGGGAGTAGCGGGCGACGACCTCGCCGGAGGGCGACACGAGCCACTTCTCGAAGTTCCAGCGGACGTCACCGGTGTGGCCGGAGGCGTCGGCGGCCTGGGTCAGCTCCGCGAACAGCGGGTGCTGGTCGTCGCCGTTGACGTCGAGCTTCTCGAACAGCGGGAACGTCACGCCGTAGGTCGCGGAGCAGAACTCGGCGATCTCCTCGGAGGTGCCCGGCTCCTGGCCCATGAACTGGTTGCAGGGGAAGCCCAGGACGGTGAAGCCGCGGTCGCCGTAGGTCTTCTGCAGCTCCTCGAGGCCGGTGTACTGCGGCGTGAGGCCGCACTTGGAGGCGACGTTGACGATGAGCAGTGCCTTGCCCTGCGGCAGGGACGACGACTCGCCGGAGAGAGTCGTCAGCGGGATGTCGTAGAGCGTCATGCGGCCATCCCACCACACGCAACAGATCCTTAACCAGCAGCCTCTTCAACGTGGAACGGCCGCGATCCTCGCGCCCATAACCTAGTAATTGGCTAGGAGAGATAGGTCACCTGGTTCCACGCTTGCCACAGGGACATTTCAGGACAACAGTGCCTGCCGTGACCGCCATGGACCTCGAGCGCTTCTGGATGCGCCGCCGTGCCATGTCCTTCGACGAGCTGTGTCGGGCCTGACCTCCCGCCCCCTTCCCGCTCGTCCTAGAGAGTCCTTCATGCGCAAGCGCTACTGGGCGCCCGTGCTCGTCCTGGCTGTCGGCTTCGCCGGCTTCAAGGGCTACGGCGCCTACACCCGGAGCAAGCCCGTCGACTACTCCCGCGGCGGCGGTGACTTCGCCGCCCTGCCGAGCGGCACGCCGACGGCGACAGCCGGTACGACGGCAGCTCCTGTGGTCCCCTCGGTCACGGCAGGCCCGACGGCCGGCGTCACGTCGCTGCCGAGGACGGACACGACCGCGGCACCGACGGTCGCGCCGGGCCGGTCCACCGTCACGGCTGCACCGCAGCCGACGAGGACGGCAGCCGGCGTGGTGGTGCCGCGCGTCGGGACGTACTCGTTGCAGGTCTCCGGCAGCGAGAAGGTGCAGTTCGGCCCCGTGAGCTTCTGCAACCAGAAGCTCCCGAGCAGCACCCACGTGGTGGTCAAGAAGGCCGCCGGGGAGAGCCCCACGTCGTACGACTTCGACGTGCCGTTCTTCCCCGGCAAGACCGGCCAGCACGACGAGCGCCACATCTACCGATACACCAAAACCGCGGTCCTGCTCGACTACGAGATCGCCACCGTCACGTGCCAAGGAGTGCGGCAGAGCAGCGAGACCTCGTTCAAGCCCGAGCAGCCGCGCATCGAGCTCCCCCTGAGGGTCGGCGCGAGCTGGCACTACAAGGGCGGCGGCAGCAGCCGCACGGAGGACGCGACCTTCGGCGTCCAGCGCGCCGAGTACCTCACGATCCAGGGCCGCAAGGTCCTGACCTACGTCGTCCACACGGCCACGAGCTTCACGGGCGACGAGAGCGGCACGCGCGACCAGACCTGGTGGTACGCGCCGTCCTGGGCCATGCCCGTCAAGTGGCACGAGAAGCAGAGCGGCCACCGCAGCGGAGCTTCCTACAGCGGAGACATCACGGCGACGGTCGTCGCTGGTCCTCAGTAAGACCCAAGAGAACAAGGAGATCCCCCTCATGAAGAGGCCATCTCTCCGTGCCCTGGGACTGGCCGTGGTTCTCACCGCGACCGGGATCAGCGTCGGAGTCAGTCAGACCGCGGACGCGTCCGGGATCAA
>JAODNF010000090.1 GCA_025464915.1 Frankiales bacterium
ACCGACGTCCGCACGGTCACGGTCACCGCCGGCACCCGCGACGTCACCGGCTCCTTCCGCAAGGCCGGTCCGGGCCTCCGCGGCCTGGTGACCCGGCTGCCCGGTGGCCGCAGCACCCTCAAGGCCGTCGTCCCCGGCGCGGGCTCCGCGACGCTCGCCGTCAGCAACGTCGGCCTGCAGGCGCCGTCGTTCAGCGGCCCGCTGATCCAGCCGTGGACCTGCAGCAACGGCGCTACCCGGGCGGACTGCAGCAAGAACACCACCATCAGCTACGTCTACAAGTCGACCGACCCGAGCAAGGCCGGCACCCCCGGCCGGGTCGCGAGCGACCCCGTCGCCTCGCCGTTCCAGCCCTACGACCCCGCGAACCCGCCGAGCGACGTCGCCACCACGACGACCGACGACGGCCACACGGTGCCGTTCGTCGTGCGCGTGGAGGAGGGCTACAGCCTGCGCGACCAGTACCGGATCGCCGCGCTGTTCGACCCGGCCACCCAGGGCCGCACGCCGGACCCGCTGGCCGCGAACCCCGGCTTCAACCACAAGCTCGTGCTCACACACGGCGCGAGCTGCGACACCGAGTACCAGAGCGGGGCGGCCCCTGACACCAAGAACGTGGCCGCCCTCGGTGCCGGCTTCGTCGTGGCGAGCCACGCCCTCGACAACGCCGGCCACAACTGCAACCTGTCGGTGCAGGCCGAGGCGCTCTACATGACCAAGGAGCGGGTCATCGAGCAGTACGGCACGCTGCGCTACACGATCGGTTCCGGCTGCTCCGGCGGCTCGCTCGTCCAGCAGCAGGTGGCGAACGCGTATCCCGGTATGTACCAGGGGATCTCGCCCCAGTGCTCCTTCACGGATGCCTGGAGCAGCGCCCAGCAGTACGTCGACTACGTGATGCTGCTCGCCTACTTCAAGGACCCGAGCCGGTGGACGCCCGGCGTCGTGTGGGACCCGGTCGCGATCAGCGAGGTGCTGGGCCACCCGAACGTCGCGAACCCCGTCACCTTCACCACTGCCATCCCCAACTCGAGCGACCCCTCCCGCTCCTGCCCCGGCGTCCCCGCAGACAAGGTGTACGACCCTGCGAAGAACCCCAAGGGCGTGAAGTGCACGCTGCAGGACTACTCGGTCAACATGTTCGGCAAGCGCCCCGACGGCTTCGCGAACCGCGGCCTGGGCAACGTCGGCATCCAGTACGGCCTCGCCGGTCTCCGCAACGGCCTCATCAGCCCTGCCCAGTTCGCCGACCTGAACGCGCACCTGGGCGGCATCGACATCAAGGGCGAGATCTCGCCGACCCGGCTCACCGGTGATGCCCTTGGTCTGCAGCGCGTCTACTCCACTGGCGCCGTCGACAGCGCCAACAACCTCGACAAGGTCGCCATCATCGACCTGCGTGGTCCTGACCCCGGTGCCTTCCACGACGTCTACCGGACCTACGTCCTGCGCAACCGCCTGCTCCGCAACTTCGGCACGGCGGCCAACCAGGTGCTGTGGCGAGGGCAGGTCCCGCTCCTCGGTGACGCGAACTACGTCGACCAGGCGATCTTCGCCCTCGACAAGTGGCTCGACCGCGTCTCGAAGGACAGCAGCGCCCGGCCGCTGGCGAAGAAGATCATCGCCGACAAGCCGAGCGCCATCGCAGAGCGCTGCACCGATGGCGCAGGTCAGTCCGTCCCCAGTGAGGTCTGCGACCAGACCGTGGCCGCCTACGCCTCGCCGCGCATCGCCGCCGGCGGCCCGGTCGCGGACGACGTCATGCAGTGCCAGCTCAAGCCGCTGCGCCGCGACGACTTCAACGCCGCCTTCACCGATGCGCAGTGGGCGGAGCTGAAGAAGGCCTTCGGCAAGGGCGTCTGCGACTACTCCAAGCCCGGTGTCGCCCAGAAGGGCGCGACCGCCTGGCTCACCTACCAGGACAGCCGCGGCCGGGTCGTCTACGGCGGTACGCCGATGGGCGCTGTGCCGGTCAGCACGCCCTTCTCGTAGGTTGGCGGGGTGGACCCCGACGAGCTGACCGTGCTCGTCGAGGCCCATCTGGTCAGCACCCTGGGCCACGACTCCGGGCGGGCCTCGGTCTCCTTCCTCGGCACCGACCGCATCGACGTGCTGCGGTTCGGCCCCGACGACGACGGCCTGGTCCGCTACGCGACCGTCGGCATGTCCCGGACGCCGATGAGCGGCTCCTCCGACCTCCTGACCGAGGGGCCGCGGGCCGAGCTGCTGCTGTCCGTGCGGGGCACTCACGACACGGTGCTCCGCCGGCTGGGTGCCCTCGCCGCGAGCCCTGCGGTCGAGGGCCTGGTCATCACCCCCGGTGCCGGGCTGGACCTGGGTGAGCCGCTGTGGGACGGCGGTCGGTTCAGCGCGGTGCTGGTCGGTCAGCCGGGCGGGCTCGTCCCGGACCTCGAGCAGGTGCAGTTCCTCCCGCTGCTGCCCATGGCGGCCAACGAGGCAGCGTGGAAGCGCGTGCACGGAGCGACAGCCCTGGAGGAGCGCTGGCTGGCGCAGGGCACCGACCTGCGTGATCCGCAGCGCGCCGAGGTCGACCTCGCATGACGCCGTTCGTCGACCGGTTGCTGCTGCAGGCCGAGCAGTGCCGGCTGATGGGCAGCCCGCTCACCGGCGCGCTGCTGGAAGGCGCCGCCGCGGACATGCGCGCCGGCGGTGTCACAGCCGAGGTCCTCGCCGGCAGTCTCGAGCTCCCGCCCGGGACGGTGCCCTCGCTGCGCTTCGCGGGCGCCCTGCACCGCCTCGTCCTGGAGCGGAAGGCACCCGAGCTCGCCCTGCACTACCCGAGCGTCGGTGGAACGGCCCCCGCGGAGGAGGTCTGGCCCGCGGCGGAGCGGGCCTGTCGCGAGCACGTCCCGGAGCTGCAGCAGCTCATGACCAGGACGGTCCAGACGAACGAGGTGGGGCGCGCTGCGGTGCTCTTCGGCGTCCTCGGGATGCTCGGGCGTCGGGTCCGCCTCCTCGAGGTCGGAGCCTCTGCAGGGCTCAACCTCAGGGCCGACCACTTCGCCTACGCCACAGGCGATGTCGTCCTCGGGGAGCCCTCGAGCCCGGTGCGCTTGGTAGATCCTTGGAAGAACCCACCGCCGGTCCGCCATGACGTCGAGGTCGTCGAACGACGGGGCTGCGACCCCAACCCGCTGGATCCGACCACCACGGACGGGCGCCTCACGCTCACGTCGTACGTCTGGGGTGACCAGTCCGTCCGCCTCGAGCGGCTGCGCGGCGCGCTCGACATCGCGGCCCGCGTGCCGGCCCAGGTCGAGCAGGCCGGTGCCCTCGAGTTCCTGACCCGCGAGCTGGCGGCGTCCGACGACGACCTGCTGACCGTCGTCTGGCACAGCGTGGTCTGGCAGTACGTCGACCCGGCCGAGCGCAAGGCCGTCGAGGAGCTCCTCGCCACCGCCGAACGGCGCGTCGTGCGGGTCAGCCTCGAGCCGGAGGCGGTCGACGGCAGCTACGTCTTCCGCGTCCACGCGACGACCTACCCGTCCGGTCGGCGCGTCCACCTCGCCGATGCCCTTGGCCACGGGCCCCCCGTGCGCTGGACCGGTGCGAGGATCGAGCTGTGAAGGCAGCCCGGGGCACGCTGGTCTTCGACGGCGACTGCGGCTTCTGCACGTCGTCGGTCCGGGCGATGGCCAGGCTCCACATCCGTGCCGCGTCCGTGATCGCCTGGCAGCACGCGGATCTCGGCGCCCTGGCACTCACGCCCGAGCAGTGCACCGAGAAGCTACAGTGGATCGCCGACGACGGCTCGCATGCGAGCGGTCACGAGGCAGTCGCCGCCCTCCTCAGGGCCAACCGCCCCTGGGCGCCCCTCGGCCACGCGCTGCTGCTGCCCGGGATCTCCTGGCTCGCTGCGGGGGCGTACTCCTGGATCGCTGCCCACCGGATGTCCCTGCCCGGCGGAACCCCCGCCTGCGCGCTCGCATCTCAGGCACCGCTGCCGGGAGCGGACCCGCAGGGCCAGTGACGGCGATCACGCTGCGACACTGAAGGGCAACAGATCACCGGGAGGAACGTCGTGCAGTTCGGTCGGAGCTACGAGGAGTTCGAGGTCGGCGCGGTCTACAAGCACTGGCCAGGCAAGACCGTCACGGAGTACGACGACCACCTGTTCTGCCTGCTCACGATGAACCACCACCCGCTGCACATGGACGCGAACTACGCGACCACGACGCCGCAGGGCAAGAACGTCGTCGTCGGCAACTACGTCTACTCGCTGCTGCTCGGCATGTCGGTGGCCGACGTGTCCGGCAAGGCCATCGCCAACCTCGAGGTCGAGTCCCTGAAGCACGTCTTCCCGACGTTCCACGGAGACACGATCTACGGGCAGACCGAGGTCCTGGACAAGACCGAGTCCAAGAGCAAGGACGACCGCGGGATCGTCTACGTCGAGACCAAGGGCTACAACCAGGACGGCGTCCTGGTGTGCATCTTCCGCCGCAAGGTGATGGTCCCGAAGCAGAGCTACCTCGACGCGCGCGGCGGCGAGCAGCCTGGACGCCCCGTTCTCCAGGAGTAGCACCTTCAGGCTCTTGACCCGCGGCTCTCGAAAGCGGACCGTCGGGGTATGAGCTCCGCCCCGCGCTGCCCACGGTGCTCGGGTGCGCTCCGCGCGCCAGGGCTCATGTCGAGCGACTGGACCTGCGCCGACCACGGCAAGGTGCAGCCCTGGTACGTCGGGACGGCCGACGTCATTCCCAAGGTCGCCGCGACGGCGCAGGTCCCGCTCTGGGCTCCGCAGCTGCTCATCAGCGGCTGGACCGTCGGCGGCGTGGGGTGGTGCGGCGACGAGCGGGCCGGCGCCAGCGCCACCGTGCTCGCCGTGTCCGGACCGTCGCCGCTCGGCGGACCGGCCGACATGCTGCTCGTCAGCGAGGAGCCCGGTGTCGGCCTCGGGGCCGCGCTCGCCGGGATCCCCGGTCTCGACCCGGGGTCGTCCGCCGACGGGTCTCCGGACGCGAAGATCCTTGCCGCCAACCACCCCACGCCGCTCTGGCGGTGCGACTCGGCGGACGACAGGGTGGCGTTCGTGGGCGAGGCGCACGGCGTCTGGCTGTTCGCGGTCCTGTGGCCGCCGGCGGCGGAACTGGTGCTGCTCGAGCACGTCGAGCTGCACGACCTCCGGCACGACCAGCTCAGCCTCGCCGCCGGCGCCCCCTCGCCCCGTTTGCACTAGAACGGAACCGTGCCGGCGGGCAGGTGCGGCTGATCGCCGTCACCTGCAACACGGACGGCCAGCCCTGCCAGCGGCTGCGGGAGCTCGCCAACGACCCGCTCGCCCGGGTCGTGATGGCTCGGTTCGTGGGGTTCTGACACCGCTAGCCTGGGCCGCGTGCCCGGCATCGACCTCCACACCCACTCCACCGCCTCGGACGGCAGCACGCCGCCCGAAGCGCTGGTGCGTGAGGCGAGAGAACTGGGCCTCGACGTCGTCGCCCTGACCGACCACGACACGACGGGCGGCTGGGCACCGGCCGCGGCCGCCCTCCCCGAGGGGCTCGGTCTGGTCCGCGGAGCCGAGATCTCGTGCAGCCGGGGCGGCATCTCCCTGCACCTGCTGGCCTACCTGTTCGATCCGGACGACGTACCCCTCGCCGACCAGCTGCGGGTCCTCCGGGAGAGCCGGGTCACGCGGGCGGAGCGCATGGTCGCGATGCTCGAGGCGGACGGGCACCCGGTCACCTGGGACCACGTGCAGGAGGTCGCCGGGGGCACCGTCGGCCGGCCGCATGTCGCGCTCGCCATGATCGAGGCAGGCCTGGTGGCCTCGATCGAGGAGGCCTTCTCGCCGGAGTGGATCGGGACGCGTGGGCGCTACTGGGCGGGCAAGCAGGAGCTCGACGTGATCGATGCCATGGCCCTCGTCCACGCCGCCGGCGGGGTCACCGTCTTCGCCCACCCGGGAGCCGACGCCAGAGGGCGCACCGTTCCCGACAGCGTAATCGAGGAGATGGCCGGTGCCGGCCTCACCGGGCTCGAGGTCGACCACGTCGACCACATCCCCGAGACCCGGGAGCGGTTGCGGG
>JAODNF010000101.1 GCA_025464915.1 Frankiales bacterium
CAGCACGCCCTCCAGCCCAAGAGCCAAGCCACCTGCCAGGGCGGGTGCGAGGAGATAAGGCAGAAGCGACCCATGGTTGCTGTGCTCAACGAGCGCGCCGCCTGCCCAGAACGCAGCCTCCAGGAGCGTCGCCAGCTGAGCGCTGGTGCCGCTCGCTGGCACGGTGCTGGCCGCTACTCCGACAACGGCGACGGCGAGCAGCAGGATTCCGGCGACGAGGGGGTGCTGCCCTGGCTGCAACACGAGCAGTACGGCGCAGAGCACGACGAGCGCGCCTCGGATGAGCCCGGCGATCAGCCGTGGTCGTTCAAGACCGGGAACCCGGACACCCCGCTCCGATATCGGCATCATGCCGAGTCTGGCAGACAGCGGTGATCGAGTCTGCTAAGCCTCAACCATGACTTCTCGTGGGGGCTCGGACGTCATCACGCTCAGCGCCGTGCTCGCCGAGGCCGAGGCGGTCCTTGCCAACGGCTCCTCCGCTGCGCCGCTGGTCTGGCCGACGGGCTTCCCCTTGCTTGACCACACTCTCGGCGGCGGCATGCGGGCCGGTGAGCTCGTGCTGCTGGGTGGCCCGCAAGGCCTGGGCAAGACGACCTTCGCGCTGCAGGTTCTCCGGCACACCGTCGCCCACGGTGGCCGGGGCATGCTCTTCACGTTCGAGCACGACGCGCAGGTCATGCTCGAGAGGTTCGTCGCCCTCGAGACGGCCGAAGGCGTCGAAGGTGGGGGTGCGCCTCTACGCCTTGTGCGTGAAGCCATGGAGCTTGAAGACGCGAGCACGTCGCTCGCACAACGGCTGGCCATGGTGCCCGGAGCGCCAGAGGCGCTGGCTTCCGTCGCTCGCTACGGCTCGCGTCTGTCACTGCACCGCTCCTCTAGCCGGACAACCACCCTCGAGGAGATCCGCTCCCGGGTCCTCGCGCTCGCCGGTGCAGGCGACCCGCCGCTCGTCGTCGTTGACTACCTCCAGAAGGTCTGTGCCGACGACGCGCGGGACGAGGAGGAGCGGGTGACTCGCGTCGCAGAGGGGCTGAAGGACCTCGCGCTCGAGGCAGGCGTGCCAGTGTTCGCCATCGTGGCAGCGGATCTGGTCGGCATCGAGGCAGGCAAGCGGCTACGGATGCAGCATCTCCGCGGCTCGAGCGCGCTCGCCTACGAGCCAGACATCGTGCTGCTCCTCAACGACAAGTACGACGTCGTAGCCCGACACCATCTGGTCTACGACAGCGGCAAGGCCGAGCGCTTCCACGACTACGTCGTTCTGTCGGTCGACAAGAACCGCTCGGGGCGCGACAAGGTCGACCTGGAGTTCTTGAAGCGCTTCGAGCAGGGCCGCTTCGAGCGCGGGGGCGAGGTCGTCTCTGAAAAGCTCGTCGACCCGCGGGTCTACGTGGAGTAGCCGTCAGCTGGGGTAGTCGCAGAACGGCTCGAGCAACCGTGCCAGCTTGCGTACGTCCCGCGCGTCGCAAAGCAGGTGGCCGGCCTCGTCAGCGAAGCCGAGGAGGGACTGCAGGTCGCTGTCGACGTACTCGTGGTCGTCGTGAGCCATGACGAGCAGCGCGGCTGCCGGTGGGAGCTGTAGAGCCAGCAGGTTCTTGCGCCACGACAGCGGTACGCCGTAGAGCTGCGGCCATAGTCCCTCGCCCCCAGTGAGGATCAAGCCGAAAGAGCGAGTCGACTCTGAGACCAACCAGTGCTGGGGTGACAGCGTGAGCCGGTCCTCGCGGGAGCGCAGACCCACGCCTGCGGCGACCCGCCAGGCGACGCCGTCGCGGACCAGCACTGCGGCCCCGCTGGAGGGCAGGAGGTTGAGCGCCTCGGCGAGGACCACCGCGGCTGTCTCCGCAACGCTGCTCACGTCCTGAAGGGCCGCGGTCAGCGTCCGGACAAGGCTGATGGTGCGTGGCGCCGGCGGCTCCGGTCGCGGTGCATCGGGGATGGGAGCGACAACCCGTCTGCCGCGCGCATGGAGGTCCTCCCCACGAAACGTGAGGCCCTGTCCTTTTCCCCGGGGTGCAACGGCGGACGGGCCGGCCGGGACCGACGCGCGGTCGCGCACGTCGATGACCTTGTGCGGTGCCACGGACGGAAGGGACGGTCCCGCCAGCAGTCTGTCAATGGCCTGGTGGAGGCCCGGCATCGTGAGCGGAAGGTGCAGGACGGCGACCCCCGGATGCGGCTCGACGGTTGACCAGGTCGCGCCGTCGCCGGCGATCAGCAGGATCCGCACGTCGTGGTCGGCTGTCTGGGCTGATACAGAGATCCCGTCGACGATGGCGAGACACACCACTGGGTCGTCGATCTCCAGCACGACGACCTCGGCGAAGGCGGTGTACTCCGCCCAGCGGACGTCAGCATCAACATCGACCAGCACGACGTCGTGGCCCGCGGTGCCCAGTGCGAAAGGGAGAGCCGTGTTCCGCGAGTGCGCGACGACCCGGGCCATGTCAGTGAATGACGTTGCGGAAGATGTTGATAGCCGCCGGGCCGATGACCACGACGAACAGCGCGGGCAGGATGCAGAAGATCAGCGGGAACAGGATCTTCACGGGGACCTTTTGCGCCATCTCCTCCGCGCGTTGGCTGCGCTTCACCCGCAATTCCTTGGCCTGCACGCGGAGCACGTTGGCGATCGGGATCCCGAAGCTGTCTGCCTGGACCATGGCGGTCACGAAGCCGCGCATCTCGGGAAGGTCGCTGCGGGTCCCCAAGGCGCGAAGCGCCTCACCCCGTCCGAGCCCGATCTGCATCTCCTGCAGCACGCGGTTGAACTCCTCAGCGAGCGGACCGACGGTGTTGCGGG
>JAODNF010000106.1 GCA_025464915.1 Frankiales bacterium
CGCACACCGGTGGGGGCGCCGCGATCGGCCGGCCGGTCGCGGGCAAGACCGGCACGACGAACGAGGAGAAGGCGGCGTGGGTCATCGGCTACACACCGCAGCTCGCGACAGCCGTCTGGATGGGGTACTCGACGCCCGCGCCGATGCAGAGGATCCGCATCAACGGCCAGTACTACGGAGCCGTCTACGGCGGCAGCGTCGCGGCCCCGATCTTCGCCGAGCTGATGACGCAGGCCCTCGACGGCATCCCCGTCGAGGACCTCCCGCCGATGCTCGGCGCCAACGCGGGCGGTGTGGCGACGGTCCCGGTGCCGAACGTCGTCGGGCTGCGGACCCCGGACGCCCAGGTCATGCTCCAGGGCGCCGGTTTCGTGGTGAAGGTCGCCCCAGCGGCCAACGCCGGGCCGGTCCCGGAAGGCATCATCGCCACGCAGTCGGCTACAAGGGCCCCGGCCGGATCGGTCATCACGGTCACGCCCTCCAACGGCCGGGCACCGCTCACCAGCACCGCGACGCCGACCACGACGACGACCGTCCCCCCACCGACCGGCAAGCCGAAGCCGACGCACAAGCCCAAGCCGACCGAGACGCCGTCGCCCGCTCCCAAGCCGACGTAGACCCGCGAATGGACACTGCGCTGCGGTTTTCAGCTCTGAGAGCGAAGCGCAGTGTCCATTCGCGGCGTCAGGCGAGGGCGGCCTTCACGGCTGCGGCGATGCGACCGCCCTCGGCCCGGCCGGCGACCTTGGGGTTCACGACCTTCATGACCTGACCCATGCCCTGCGGGCCGCTGGCGCCCGTCTCGGCGACCGCCTCGGCCACGATCGCGGCGAGCTCGTCGTCCGACAGCTGCAAGGGCAGGTAGGCCGCGATGACCTTCTCCTCAGCCAGCTCGCGCTCGGCCCGCTCCTGCGCCCCGCCGGCATGGAACGCCTCGGCGGCCTCGCGGCGCTTCTTGCCCTCGCGAGCGACGATCTTGAGCTCCTCGTCGTCGGTCAGCGCCCGGGCCTCCTTGCCCGCGACCTCCTCGTTGCCGATGGCGGTGAGCACCATCCGCAGGGTCGCCCGGGTGAGCTCGTCCTGCGCCTTCATCGCGACCGTCAGGTCGGCCTGCAGCTGGTCCTTGAGCGCTCCCATGCCCGGAAGGCTAGTGCGGCCGTCCGGTACGCTGTCTCGAGTTCCATCGGGGTGTGGCGCAGCTTGGTAGCGCGCTACGTTCGGGACGTAGAGGCCGCAGGTTCAAATCCTGTCACCCCGACCACGTGTGCAGCGCCGTCAGGCGTGCCCGTCGAGCCCGCAGATGCGCAGCCCCGCCGAGGTGTCACGCACTTCGAGGGTGTGCTGCTGGGCGCCCTTCTTGTACATCAGCAGGTAGGTCAGCTGAACGCGTGCCTCGGTGGGCGGCCAGTCGAACCTGAACGTCCTGGTCTGCTTCTCCTGCGCGACGGTGCCGCTGACGAGCTCGCCTCCGAGCCGCGCCTCGTTCTCGCGACCCGTCTGGAGGGTCGAGGCCGTGACGACTCCCGGGCAGGTGAGTGCGGCCGCGTCGTCGTACCGGCCGCTCTTGATGTCGACGAAGAACGTCGTGGTGAGGGCCTTCGCGCCGTCCTTGGACGCCGAGGGCGCCTGGACCAGGGCCACGACCACCAGCGCGAGCACCGCGAGGAGGCCGACGAGCCCGATCAGCGGACCTCGCTTGCGGGTGTCGGACGAGGGCGCGGTGGCGGTCACCCTTGCTCCTTCGGAGCCGGTAGCCTTGGCCTTGAGGCGGGGGGGACCGCTCGACCGACAGGAGTGCGCGCCGTGACCCGCCACGCTTCCGGTCACGTCTCCGCGCTGACCGGCCTGCGGGGGGTCGCTGTCGGGCTCGTCGTCGCGGCGCACGCGCACGTCGACCACCTCAGTGCGGGCCTGTTCGGCGTGGACGTCTTCTTCGTGCTCTCCGGCTACCTCATCACCGGCGTCCTGCTGAGCCTCACGCCCTTCGACGGCCGCCGCTGGGGGACGTTCCTCGGCCGTCGCGCCGCGCGCCTGCTCCCGGCGCTCGCCGTCACGCTCGTCGCACTTGCCGGCTGGGCCCTGGTCCTCGGCGACGCGGGCACCTGCCTCGCGCTGGCCGCCACCCACTCGATGGACCTGCCGATCAGCGGCGCGTCGCAGTGCCCCGGGCCGTTCCACATCACCTGGTCACTGGCAGCGGAGGAGCAGTTCTACCTGCTGTGGCCGGCGCTGGTCGTCGTGCTCGCGCGGCTGACGGCCCGTCGGGCGGCGGCGTGGTGCTTCGCGGGGTACGCCGGGCTGTGGGCGGTGGCGGAGGTCGTGGCGCACACGGCCCCACAGGCCGCGGAGTGGTGGAACTACTTCCCCACCGGCCGGCCGTCCGCCCTGCTGCTCGGCTCGGGCCTGGCCTTCCTGCTCCCGCTCCGCGGCCACGGACGTCGGCTCCCCCCCGGCTTGAGCCGGGTCGCCGTACCCGCCCTGCTCGTGGGTCTGGTCCTCACCGGGGTGCTCCTCGAGCTGCCGTCCGGGCCACGGGAGGTGCTGCTCGGCCCGCTGGTGGCGGTCCCGACGACGCTGCTCGTCGCAGCGCTCGTCAGCGTGCCCGGCCACGGCCTCGGGCGGTCCCGCGCGCTGGTGTGGCTGGGCGAGGTCAGCTACTGCCTCTACCTCGTGCACGTGCTCGCGCTGCACCTCGTGCGCCGGGTGCAGGGCGACGACGCGCTGCTCACCAACGCGGCCGGCGTCGTGCTCGCCCTGCTGGGCGCCTGGGCGCTGCACCGGTGGGTCGAGCAGCCCGTCCGCACGCTGGGCTACGCCTGGCTGAACCGGCGCGAGGCTGTGCACAACGCCCGCACGGACGACCTGCAGGCGCCTACCCTCGTGGGGTGAGCAGTTCCACGAAGGACGAGCCGAACGACGACAAGGAGCAGGAGCGCCGCGACAAGCGCTGGGCCAAGCTGCAGGCTGCGCCGAAGGGCGGCGCGACCGGCGGGCTCGGCGAGCTGATGACCGCGTTCTCACCGGGCGTGAAGCACGTAGCCGAGGAGCAGCGCCGGATGGCCAACACCGCCTACCAGCAGGACACCGAGTCCGAGCCTCCTGCCGACCTCGAGAAGAACGTCGTCAAGATCCCCCGCAAGAAGTGAGGCGGCTGCTCGGCCTGCTCCTGCTCGCGAGCTGTGCCGCCGGCTCGCCCGCGTCCGGCGGGCTGCTGCACGCCGCCCCGAACGGCGACGGCGACTCGTGGAAGGACACGACGGGGCGCGAGTACCGCCTCGGGCTCGTCAACACCCCGGAGCTGAACGAGTGCTACGGGCAGACTGCCTCGGCGGAGCGGAAGCGCCTGGTGCGCAAGGGGTTCCGGGCCGACGTCTACACGACGGACGTGCACGGGCGGTCGGTCTCGGTCGTCTACCTCGCCGACGGCCGCAACCTCAACGTCTACCTGGCACGGCACGGCTTCGCCAACGACAAGTACCTCGCGCAGTTCCGGCACGAGAACGAAGCCCTGGCGCGCGAGCTGGACGTGGCGTTCGCCGCCGCCCGGCGCGAGCACGCTGGGCTGTGGGGTGCCTGCTAGTTGCCCATCCGGAACGGCTTCGGCGGCGGCGTCAGGTCGGCGCGGGGGCAGTCGGCCAGGGTGTACCCGCCGAAGCCCAGGGCCTCGTCGCAGAGGTCCTCGACGGTCCAGCCGTGCTGGGCGCCGAAGGGCGTGATGGTGGCTCGGTAGACCGTGATCGCGTACTTCATCGGGGTGCCGTAGGTGACCTGGAGGCTGCCGATGAGCTCCGAGGTGCCCGGTGCGTCGGGTTCGTCCCACGGCCGGTCGAAGCGGCGCCACATGGTCGGGCTGGACCACCACTGGCCGTCGTTGCGGACGTCTCGGAGCGCCAGCTCGACCAGCACCTGGCGCGCGGCCGACTCGGGAATGACGGCAGCGGGGCGGATGACCTCGCTGATGGAGACGTCCTCGTAGGCGGCTGCAGCGAGCTCTTCGAGCGGGTTCACGTAGGTCTTATCGGCACGCCCGGGCTGTCACCCAAGCGCGAATAGAGTCGCCCGCATGACACGTTCCGTCGCCCTTCTGGGTGCCACCGGCTACACCGGACGGCTCACGGCCGCCGAGCTCGAGCGGCGCGGGATCGCGCACCGGGTCGGCGGGCGCTCCAAGGCGCGGCTCGCGGACGTCCCGTCGTCGGGCGAGCGGTACGTCGTCGACCTCGCCGACCCGTCATCCCTCGACGCCTTCCTGAGCGGCGTCGACGTGGTCATCAGCTGTGTCGGCCCGTTCCTGCTGCACGGCTGGCCGGCGGTCGAGGCGGCTGTCCGAGGCGGGGTGCCGTACGTCGACTCGACGGGCGAGCCGGCCTTCATGGCGGAGGTCTACCGCCGCTACCGCGACAAGGGGCCGGCGCTGGTCCCTGCCTGCGGGTTCGACTACGTCCCGGGCGACCTCGGGGCGGCAGTGGCCGCCGCCGAGCTCGGGAGGCGACCGGAGCAGATCGACGTCGTCTACGCGATGGCCGGCGGCGGGGCGACCCGGGGCACCGCCAAGAGCGGGATCGGCATCGTCACCTCGGGCCGCCCCAAGCTGGGTCGGCTCGTCATCCCTGGTCTCTCCGAGGCGGTGCGGTTGCCGTGGGGCGAGGAGGTCACCGTCCCGTTGCACCAGCCTCAGGCGGTCGTCCGCACGGGGATCGCGGCGCCGTCGTGGGCGACCCGGGTCACGCAGGTCGTCGGCCCGGTGTCACCGGCGCTCTCACCCCTGCTCAAGCTGGCCCGGCCGCTGCTCGAGCGGGCCGTCGACCGGATGCCCGAGGGGCCGTCACCGCAGTCGCGCGCCGAGACCCGGTGCACGACCTGGTCGGTCGCCCGCGCCGGCACGGACGAGGTCCGCGTCGAGGTGAAGGTGCGGGACGCGTACGGGATCACCGCGCGCTTCCTCGTCGCCGCCTCCCAGCAGATCGCGGGGACCGGGGCCCTGGCGACGGCGGAGGCCCTTGACCCCAGGGGGTTCCTCGATGCCATGTCGTACGACGACGAAGGCGGCGCGCTGTCCTGGTCGGTCCTGTGAGCGACTGGGAGGACCGCTTCCGCGCCCCCCGCGTCTCGCTGCCGGAGTGGGCCGAGGACGCGCCGGACAGGTGCCTCTACGCCAGCAACGCCACCGGCACGTTCGAGCTCTACACCTGGGATCGTGCCACCGGCGTGACCGCGCAGGCGACGTCTCGTGAGAACGGGACGAGCGAGGGCCGGCTGTCCCCCGACGGCACCGAGGTCTGGTGGTTCGACGACTCCGACGGCGACGAGTTCGGCACCTGGAAGCGGCAGCCGTTCACGGGCGGCGCGGCCGTCGACGCCGCCCCAGGCGTCCACGCCGGCTACAGCGCGGGTTGCGAGATCGGCCGCACCCTGTCGGTCGTGGGGGTGTCCACCGACGACGGCGGGGCGGTCTACGTCGTACGACCTGACGGACCGTCGATCCTCTACGCGTCCAAGGACGACGCGGACGTGGCGGCACTGTCGAAGGACGACCGCCTGGTCCTACTCGAGCACTCCGAGCACGGCGACTCCCGGCACCGGGCGCTGCGCGTCCTGACCGTCGACGGCGCGGTCGTCGGCGACCTCTGGGACGGCGACGGCCTCGGGCTGCACGGCGTCGAGTTCTCCCCCGACAGCTCCACGGTCCTCGCGCTGCACGAGAAGGACGGCCGGCCCGAGCCGCTGCTGTGGCACCTGTCGACCGGCGAGGTCGAGCGGCTCGAGGTCGACCTGCCTGGCGACCTCAGCGCCGAGTACGTCGTCGACGGCACGGCCCTGCTCGTGGTGTCGGAAGCGCGCGGCCGCGCGACGCTGCACCGCGTCGGCTTCGACGGCCAGGTCGAGGACCTGGGCCCCGCCACGGGGTCGGTCGTCGATGCCACGGCACGGCCCGACGGCTCCGTCGAGTACCGCTGGTCCTCGTCGTCGACCGCTCCCGTGATCCGGTCCACCAGCGGCGCGACGGTCCTCGAGGCGCCCGGGCCGCTCGCGCCCCCATCGGTGCCCGTCGAGGACGTGTACGTGGACGGCCCGGGTGGTCAGGTCCACGCACTCGTCGCGCGACCGGCCGGCGAGGGCCCCTTTCCCACGGTGTTCCTCGTCCACGGCGGGCCGCAGTGGCACGACAGCGACAGCTTCACGGCCGACCGGGCCGCCTGGGTCGACCTCGGCTGCGCGGTCGTGCACGTGAACTACCGAGGCTCGACCGGGTACGGCGCCGCCTGGCGGGACGCGATCGAGGGCCGCCCGGGGCTGACCGAGCTCGAGGACGTCGCCGCCGTCCGGGAGTGGGCGGTGTCCTCCGGGCTCGCCTTGCGGTGCGTGCTCGCCGGCGGGTCGTGGGGCGGCTACCTGACCCTGCTCGGGCTCGGGACCCAGCCCGACCTCTGGGACCTCGGGTCCGCCGCCGTGCCCGTCGCCGACTACGTCGCGGCCTACGAGGACGAGATGGAACCGCTCCGGGCGTTCGACCGCTCGCTGTTCGGCGGCAGTCCCCTCGACCTGCCGGAGCTGTACGAGCGGTGCTCGCCCCTGACCTACGTGCGGGACGTCCGCGTCCCGGTGCTGGTCCTCGCGGGCGCCAACGACCCGCGCTGCCCGATCCGGCAGATCGACAACTGGATCAACGCCGCGACCGAGCTCGGCAAGCACGTCGAGGTCTACCGCTTCGACGCCGGCCACGGCTCGCTGGTCGTCGACGAGCGGGTCCGGCAGATGCGCGCCGAGCTCGAGTTCGTGGCCGAGCACCTCGGCCTGGAGGTGACCCCGTGAAGCAGCGCTCCGTCCTCGCGATCGCGCTGCTGATCGTCGCCGTCCTCGTCGGCGACGGGATCGCGATCGCCACCCACAGGAGCGACGACCCGTCCTGGGACGCGCGGGTCCTGCCGATCGTGCACTTCGTGGAGGAGCACCGCGGCCTGCGCTTCAAGAAGGCGGTCCCCGTGGACTTCCTCAGCGACGCGGCGTTCCAGAAGCAGGTCGCGCCGGACCGCACGGAGACGGCCGAGGAGAAGAAGGCGCTCGAGCAGTTCCTCGGCGAGCTGCGTGCCCTCAGCCTCGTCAGCGGGAAGGTCGACCTCGCCAAGGCGGAGGACGACCTCACCAGGAGCAGCATCATCGGGCTCTACGTGCCCTCGAGGAAGAAGGTGTTCGTCCGGGGCACCGAGCTGACCGTGGCGGTGCGGGTGGTGCTGGCCCACGAGCTCACGCACGTGCTGCAGGACCAGTACTTCGACCTCACCAAGATCCGCAAGGACGCACCCGGCGGCGACACCACGGCCGTGACAGCGCTGATCGAGGGCGACGCCGTGCGCGTCCAGGACCTGTACACCGCGGCGCTGTCGGACGCCGACCAGAAGGCCTACCGGACCGAGACCCTCCGCGAGGCCCGCGCCGCGCAGAGCGGCAGCTCCGGCGTCCCCGCCGTGCTGTCGGACTTCCTCGGCTTCCCCTATGCCTTCGGCCCGGTCCTGCTCGCGCAGCTGGGCGCCACGGGCGGCAACGACGAGATCGACAAGGCCTTCCGGCACCCGCCGTCGGAGGAGGCGCAGGTCTTCGACCCGCTCAACCACCCCTACACCGAGGACCCGATGACGCTGCCCCAGCCGGTCGTGCCCGCCGGTGCCGCGCGCGTGGGCAAGCCGGCGCCGTTCGGGATGGTCTCGCTGTTCGAGGTGCTCAGCACCCGCCTCGGCTACGCCGCCGCGCTGACCGCGGTCCGCGGCTGGAAGGGCGACACGTCGCAGACCTACACCTCCGGCGGCCGCACCTGCGTCGCGATCGACGTGAAGGCCACGGGCAGCGCGCTGCTCCTGGGTGCCCGCGCCTGGGCCGTCACGACGCATGCGGCCGTGACGACGCGAAGCGACGTGACCAGCATCCGCGCCTGCGACCCCGGGGCCGCGGCCCGCATCCCGACCCAGCCGAAGCCGACGCCGTTCGACGTGCTGACCGCACGAGCCGTACTGCTGTCGACCTTCGTCACCAAGGGCGCCCCGCTGCAGCGCGCGACCTGCCTCGCGGACGGGCTGCTCGCCCGCTTGGGTCCGGGCCGCTACGAGGTCCTGCTCAGCACCGACCTGACGCCCGAGCAGACCACGCTCCTGCGCGATCTCGTCACCACGGCCGCCCAGGCCTGCGGGTAGCCGTCAGGCGGTCCGCTCCGGTAGCGCCTCGAAGTCACCCGAGGCGAGCCGAAGCGATCACCGCCGCTGGCACGGCCCGGCACGCTGACCTGAGTCAGGGCGTCGCGAGGCCGGACGGACCGCCGGCGCCGGCGCCCAGCGTCGGCAGCGACTCGGTCGGCGTGGCCGTCACCGGTGGTGGCGTCGGGCTGGGGGTGGGGCTCGGGGTGGGGGACGGCGTCGGGCTGGGGGTCGGGCTCGGCGTCGGCGACGGCGTGGGCGACGGCGGCTGGGACGGCGGCGGGGTGGGCGACGGCGCCGTCAAGGAGTCCGCGTTCTGCTCGACGAGGGCCAGGTTCGCGCGGATCGTGTCGGCGCGCAGCGCCGTGATCTGGTTGCCGCTCAGCAGGTTCTGCACGTCGGTGCGGATCGCCTGGGCCGCGCTGTGCACGCCCGTCACGTCCTTGGCGTTCACGGCATCCACGAGCGCAGCCGTGTCGTCCTGCAGCTGGTCCTTGGCGGACAGGCCGCCCTTGCTGCAGGAGGTGAGCAGCAGCCCCGCGACGAGCACTGCGACGACGCGCCTCACTGGTTCACCTGGTCCACGACCCGCTTGAGCGGGTTCTTCACGTCGGTCGGGGTGTCCTGGTTGATGGCCGGGATGTCGTGCGGTGTGGACGATCCGCTCTGCGAGGCGACGATGCCGCCGCCGACGCCGAGCAGGACGGCGGCGAGCCCGAGGGCGACCCACCAACCCTTCGCGGACTTCCGCTGGACGGGCACCGCGACCGCCGCGGTGCGCGGCATCACGGTGGTGCGCTCGACCACAGGGGCGGCGGTGGGAGGGAGGACGGTGGTCGCCGTCGTACCCGTCTGGAGCCCCCGCAGCGCGGTCGCGACCTCCGCCGCCGTCGGGCGCTGCTCGGGGTGCCGGGCCGTCATGGCGGAGAGCAGACCGGCCCAGCCGGTCGGCAGGGTGGTGGGGATGGCCGGCGGGCGGGACAGCCGGGCCATGGCCGCCTCGACAGGCGGGCCGTCGTACTCGCGCAGACCGGTGAGGACCTCGAGCAGCACGAGGCCGAGGGCGTAGACGTCGGCGGGCGGACCCACCGGCTCGCCGCTGACCTGCTCAGGCGCGAGGTAGGCCGCGGTGCCGACCATCAGGCCAGTGGTCGTGACCTTCGCGGCGTCGACGAGGCGGGCGATGCCGAAGTCGGTGAGCTTGGGCACCCGCCCCAGCAGGATGTTCCCCGGCTTCACGTCGCGGTGGACCAGACCGGTCGAGTGCACGTAGGCCAGGGCGTCGGCGACCGCGATGCCGATCTCGGTGACCGTCGCGACAGGCAGCGGGCCCTTGCGCATGGCGTCGCCGAGGGTGTCGCCGTCGACGTACTCCATGACGACCCACGGCCGGCCGGCGCCGTCGGTGCCGGCGTCGAAGACCTGGACCAGGTTCGGGTGGCTGAGCTGCGCGAGGGTGCGGGCCTCGTCGGCCGCCCGAGCGGCGGACTCGTCGTGGGCGACCGTGACCAGCTTCAGCGCGACGGTCCGTCCGAGGGACGTGTCGGTCGCGGCCCAGACCTCAGCGGTGCCGCCGCGGCCGACGAGGACGTCGAGCCGGTAGCGGCCGCCGATCACGGCGGTCGACGGGATCGCCCGCGTCGGGTCCTCCTCCGTCAAACCAGGAGCTCGGCGATCTGGACCGCGTTCAGGGCGGCGCCCTTGCGGAGGTTGTCGTTGCTGACGAACAGCGCGAGGCCGTTGCTGCCGTCCTGCCGGACCCGGCCGACGAAGGACGGGTCGGCGCCGGCCGCCTGGAGCGGAGTCGGTACGTCGGTGACCACCACGCCCGGAGCCTGCCCCAGGATCTCGAGCGCACGCGCCACAGAGATGTCACGGGCGAACTCGGCGCTGATCGACAGCGAGTGGCCGGTGAAGACCGGGACGCGGACGCAGGTGCCGGTGACCCGCAGGTCCGGGATGCCGAGGATCTTGCGGGACTCGTTGCGGAGCTTGTGCTCCTCGTCGGTCTCGAACAGCCCGTCGTCGACGATCGCGCCGGCCATCGGAAGGACGTTGTACGCGATCGGGCGGACGTACTTGACCGGCTCGGGGAAGGTCAGCGCCGCGCCGTCGTGCACGAGCTCGGGTGCCTTGTCCCCCACGGCCGCGACCTGGGTCGCGAGCTCCTCGACGCCGGCGAGGCCGGAGCCGCTGACAGCCTGGTAGGTCGACGCGATGAGACGGGTGAGCTGGGCCTCGTCGTGCAGCGGCTTGATGACCGGCATGAAGGCCATCGTCGTGCAGTTGGGGTTGGCGATGATGCCCTTGCTCGCCTGGTGCACGAGGGACCCGTTGACCTCGCTCACCACCAGCGGGACGTCCGGGTCCATCCGCCAGGCGCTCGAGTTGTCGATGACGATGACTCCCGCCTCCGCGAACCGAGGAGCCTGCGTGCGGGACGTGGTAGCGCCGGCGGAGAAGATCGCCAGGTCGAGGCCCGACGGGTCGGCGGTCGACGCGTCCTCGACGGGAATCTCACGCCCCTGGAAGACGAGGGTCGAGCCTGCGCTGCGCGCCGAGGCGAACAGCCTGAGCTCCTCGATCGGGAAGCCGCGCTCGGCCAGCAGCCGCAGCACGACGGTGCCGACCTGACCGGTGGCGCCGACGACGCCGATCCGCGTCATCGTCCTGTCCCGCCGTAGACCGTGGCCTCCTCGGCACCGCCCAGCTCGAACGCGTCGTGCACGGCCTTCACGGCGGCCGGCACGTCGGTGTCCCGGGTGACGACCGAGATGCGGATCTCCGAGGTGCTGATCGCCTCGACGTTGACAGCGGCCTCGGCGAGCGCCTCGAAGAACGTGGCGGAGACACCGGGGTGGCTGCGCATACCGGCGCCGACGAGGGAGACCTTGCCGATGTGCTCGTCGGACAGGATCGACTCGAAGCCGACCGAGCCCTGCACCTTCGTCAGCGCCGAGACGGCACTGGCGAGGTCGCTGTTGGGGAGCGTGAACGAGATGTCGGTGCGGCCGGCGGCACCCGAGACGTTCTGCACGATCATGTCGATGTTGACCTCGGCGTCGGCGATCGCGCGGAAGATCCGTGCGGCCTCACCCGGCTTGTCCGGCACGCCGACGACCGTGATGCGCGCCTCGGAGAGGTCGTGCGCGACACCGCTGATGATGGCCTGCTCCACGGGGGGCTCTCCTGTGATCTGCGTACCGGGCTTGTTGCTGAAGGACGAGCGGACGACGAGCGGCACGGAGTAGCGGCGGGCGTACTCGACGCACCGCAGGTGCAGGATCTTGGCGCCGCAGGCGGCGAGCTCCAGCATCTCCTCGTAGCTGACGCTCTGGAGCTGCTTGGCGTTCAGCACGATCCGCGGGTCGGCGCTGAAGACGCCGTCGACGTCGGTGTAGATCTCGCACACGTCGGCCTCGAGCGCCGCGGCGAGCGCGACGGCGGTCGTGTCCGAGCCACCGCGGCCGAGGGTGGTGATGTCCTTGGTGTCCTGGCTGACGCCCTGGAAGCCGGCGACGATCGTGATGTGCCCCTCGCCCAGCGCCTGGGTGAGCCGGCCGGGGGTCACGTCGATGATGCGGGCCTTGCCGTGGACTGAGTCCGTGATCACGCCGGCCTGGCTGCCGGTGAAGGACCGCGCGCTCATGCCGAGGTTCTGGATCGCCATCGCGAGCAGCGCCATCGAGATGCGCTCGCCCGCCGTCAGCAGCATGTCGAGCTCGCGGCCCGGCGGCAGCGGCGACACCTGCTGGGCGAGGTCGAGGAGCTCGTCGGTCGTGTCGCCCATCGCGCTCACGACCACGCACACGTCGTGCCCCGCCTTGCGGGTCGCGACGATCCTCTCGGCCACGCGCTTGATGCGCTCGGCGTCGGACACCGACGACCCGCCGTACTTCTGCACGACGACTCCCATGGCCTCCAGGGTACCGGCGCGCCAACACCCGTTTCCGCGACCGGGAAGTTGGCTAGCGTGCAGGCGATGGACGGTGTCGTCGCTTCCGGGGTGCGGCGCTCCTTCGGGGCCGTGCAGGCAGTGCGGGGCATCGACCTCACCGCACGGCCCGGCGAGGTCACCGCTCTGGTGGGCCCGAACGGGGCCGGCAAGACCACTCTGCTGCTCGTCCTCGCCACGCTGCTCGTCCCCGACGGCGGGACGGTCACCGTCGCCGGGCACGACGCGGTCACCGAGGTGGACGCCGTGCGCGCGCGGATGGGCTGGGCGCCGGACGCCTTCGGCCTGTACGACAACCTCACCGCCCGCGAGTACCTCGAGTTCTGCGGGCGCGCGATGCGGCTCGAGCACTACGTGGTCCGGGCCGCCGAGCTGCTCGAGCAGGCCCGCCTCACCGACAAGGCCGAGCTCCCGGTCCACACGCTCTCGCGCGGGCAGAAGCAGCGGCTCGGCCTGATGCGCGCGCTCGTCCATGACCCGTCGGTGCTGCTGCTCGACGAGCCGGCGGCCGGCCTCGACCCGCGCAGCCGGGTCGAGCTGCGCGAGCTGCTCCGCGCGCTCGCCGCCAAGGGGTGCGCCGTCATCGTCAGCTCGCACCTGCTGACCGACCTCGAGGAGCTCGCCGACACCGTCGTGTTCGTCGACCAGGGGATCACTGTCGGGGAGCACCGGCTCGACGCGCTGCCGGCCGCATCGGTGCGGACCTGGCGGCTGCGGGCGCTGTCCGTGCCGCCGCTCCTGAAGGCGCTGAAGGGCACTGACCACGACGAGCCGACGTCCGCTGGCGTCGACGTCCGGCTGGCGTCCGACGAAGCCGCCGCGGACCTGATCGCCGAGCTGGTCGGCAAGGGCGTGCGCCTGGTGTCGTGCCAGCCCGTTGGCGGCCAGCTCGAGGCGACCTACTTGGAGCTGACGCAGTGACCCGCCAGGGGATCCTCACTGTCGCGGAGCAGGAGTTCACGATCCGGATCCGGGCCGGACGCTGGCGCTGGCTGCTCGGCTCGTGGTTCGCCGTCCTGACCCTCGTCACGGTGCTGATCCGGCTCGCCGTCGGCACCATCGACGGCGGGAAGACCCAGGACAAGGGCATCGTCATCTACGGCGGGCTGACCCTGCTCGTCCTGGGGCTCGCGCTGCTCGTCGTACCCACCCTGTCCGCGCAGTCGATCAACGGCGACCGGGAACGCGGGACGCTCGCCACCCTGCAGGTGACGCGGCTGACCGCGGGCGACATCGCCGTCGGGAAGTTCCTGGCCTCCTGGGGCACGTCGCTGGTGTTCCTCGCCCTGACGCTGCCGCTCGTGCTCTACGCCATGACCGAGGGCGGCGTCCCGTTCAGCCGCGTGGTCGTCGTGACGCTCGTCGTGTCGCTGCTCCTCGGCAGCGTCATCGCGGTGTCGCTGTGCCTGTCGGCACTGCTGAGCCGCACGACGACGTCGGGAGTGCTCGCCTACGCGATGGTGTTCGCCCTGGTGGTCGGCACGACCCTCACGTTCGCGCTGACGCTGGCCCTGACGAGCGAGACCTACCAGGACAGGCTGCCCGGGTACTGCCCCGACCAGACCGACCCGACGGCCTGCCCGGCGGAGACCTTCACCCTGACGCGGTCGAGGCCGGACCGGCTCTGGTGGATCATCGCGCCGAACCCGTTCGTGGTCCTCGCCGACGCGGCTCCCCAGCTGCCGGTGGAGACGAACGCCCAGCGCGAGCGCCGGTTGGCGCTCGAGCAGCGGGGTGTCAGCGACCTGCGCGACAGCGATCCCCTCGGCGGCCTGGGGCGCGCGGTGCGCAGCGCCCACAAGTCGCCGGGCCAGGCGCACGGCTCGCCTGTCTGGCCGTGGGGCCTCGGCTTCGACGTCCTCACCGGGGCCGGCGCGCTGTGGCTCACCGCCCGACGGCTCCGCACCCCGACCCGCGACCTCCCGGTCGGCCAGCGCGTCGCCTGACCGGCTCCGACTGTTCACGACCGCGGCCGCCAGGTGAGCGTGCGAGCCGGACCTTCCGGTGAACAACCGGAGCCCGAGGATCAGCCCAGCGCTCCGCCGGGGAGGTAGGGCGACATCGGCGGCTGACCCCTGAGGAAGAGGTGGCCCTCGCCCCTGGTGAGGGGCAGCCGCGCGTCGAGGCAGGTGTCGATCGCCCACTGCTGGTCGTGCGCGAGCCAGTCGATCTCCACCGGCTGCTTCGACTCGGCGAAGACCGTCCAGAGCAGGTCCCGCGCGACGGCGGGGTCCAGGGCGCCGAGCGACACCAGGCCGGCGGGTCGAAGGATCGCGTAGCCGCCGTCCGCGACGAGCAGCCGGTGCCCCAGCCGCTCCAGGTATCCCAGATCAGGGGCCATCCCTGCGCCTCGGATCTTGCGGGTCACGTCGTCGACGAGCTCGCCGTGCTCGGCCCAGGTCGTCTCGCGCACCGTCGTCGACGGGAGCAGCGACCGCTCGACGCTGCCCTTCGACGTGAGGCACGGGACGAGGTCGAACCCGGCGCGGCGGTAGCGGCGCAGCGCGGCGGGCGCGATGGTCGCGAGGATCCAGGAGCGGTCGGTGGCGGTGCGCAGGGTGGCGTCGAGCAGGTCACGGCCGACGCCCTTCGACTGCTGCGCCGGGTCGACCATCAGCAGGGACAGGAACCACATGCCCTCGCGCACGAGGGCGAGAGCGCAGCCGACGACCCGGCCGTCGTCCTCGGCGACCCAGGCCGAGTCGGGGTCGGTGGACTGCAGGTGCAGCACCCGCTGCGCGGACCGGTCGCGGTACGCCGGGGTGTCCTCCGGCATCTCCTCGTAGACCGGCAGCAGGGCCTGATGGGTGACCTCGACGCAGGCAGCCGCGTCATCAGGGAGCAGGGGACGGATCACCAGGGTAGAGGTCACACCTCGACGGTACGGCGACCCTCGAAGGCTCGGCCAAGGGTTACCTCGTCGGCGTACTCGAGGTCGCCGCCGACCGGCAGCCCGCTCGCGAGCCGCGTCACGTTGAGGCCCATCGGCTTCACGAGCCGAGCCAGGTAGGCGGCCGTGGCCTCACCCTCGAGGTTCGGGTCGGTCGCCAGGATGAGCTCGGTGACGGTGCCGTCGGCGAGGCGGGTCATCAGCTCGCGGACGCGAAGGTCGTCCGGGCCGATGCCCTCGATCGGGGAGATCGCGCCGCCGAGCACGTGGTAGCGGCCGCGGAACTCGCGGGTCTTCTCGATCGCGACGACGTCCTTGGGCTCCTCGACGACGCAGATGACCGTGAGGTCGCGGCGCGGGTCGCGGCAGACGCGGCACTCGTCCTGCTCGCTGACGTTGCCGCAGATCCGGCAGAACCGGACCTTGTCCTTGACCTCGGTCAGCGCCGTGACGAGCCGGCGCACGTCGGCCGGGTCGGCCGCCAGCAGGTGGAACGCGATGCGCTGCGCGCTCTTCGGGCCGACGCCCGGGAGCTGTCCGAGCTCGTCGATGAGGTCCTGGACGGCGCCCTCATACATGTCGGCGCCAGCACCTTCGGCGGATCACGGCGTCTTACATCCCGGGCAGGCCGAGGCCGCCCAGCCCGCCGGCGAGCGGGCCCATGGTCGTCTCCTGCAGCGCCTGCGCGTTGCCCGCGGCGTCGCGGATCGCGGCCACGACGAGGTCCTCGAGGCTCTCGACGTCGTCCGGGTCGACGGCCCTGGGGTCGATCTTGACCGAGAGCACCTCGCCGGAGCCGGTCACGACGGCCGTCACGAGGCCGCCGCCGGCCGTGCCCGTCACCTCGGTCTGGGCGAGCTTGGCCTGCGCCTCCATCAGCTGCTGCTGCATCTTCTGGGCCTGCTTCATCAGCTGCTGCATGTTGGGCTGTCCGGGACCTGCCACGGGGTGCCTGCCTTCGGGGTTCGGGGCTCGTTCGCGTGCGTCCGGTCGAGCGTACGGGGGTCAGTCGTCCCCGGACGTGCTGACCACCTGGCCGCCCAGCTGGTCGACGACCAGGCGCAGGGCGGCGTCCTCGCCGCGGTGGGCCTCCGGTGGCGGCGGGGCGTCCGGGTCCTCCGGCACGGCCTCGTCGCCAGGGGCGAAGTCGGTGTACGCCGGCGCCGCCGCGGGCGCGGCCGCCTGATCGGCCGACGGGCCCGGGTGGGCGTGCGGCGCGAGGCTCTCGTGCAGCACGCAGGACAGCGAGAAGCGGGCGCCGAGCTTCTCGAGCAGCGCCTCCTTCAGCACGTCGGGGCCGACGCTGCCCTGGAACTGCCGCAGCAGCGGGGCGTGCTGGAAGGCCAGCACCAGCGTGGCGCCGTCGACGGAGGCCACCGTCGCGTCGGCGAGCAGCGCGTGGGCGGCCCGCTTGCGGCTCTTCACCGCACCGAGCACCTCGTCCCAGGCCGAGCGCAGGGCGGCGGCGTCGAGGCCACCGGACGCGGCCGGGGCGGCAGCGGCGGTGGTCGGCGCGGCGCCGGTC
>JAODNF010000118.1 GCA_025464915.1 Frankiales bacterium
GCCTGCGCCCGCAAGCTCGGGCTCGGCCGCAGCGACGCGCCGGTGCGCGCGAGCCGCAGCCGCGCCCTCGTGGTGGCCAAGGCCCACGAGGCGGCGGCCCCGCTGCCGCACTTCACCGGCGTCATGACCACCGCGATCGCGCACACCAGGTACGAGAACGTGCGCTCCTGGCAGGCGCGCATGAAGAAGCGGGGCTGGGACATCACGGTCGACGGCAACTTCGGCCCGCAGAGCGCGCACGTCGCGGCCCGGTTCGCGACCGAGAAGAAGCTGACCACCAAGCCGGGCACGGTCGACCACGCGCTGTGGACCGCCGCCTGGGCGCTGCCCGTCACCTGACGCGGTGCCCGGTCCCGGCGGGTGACAAGGGATCTGTGACTCTTCCGACTCCTGTCAGGTGACAGGAATCAGAACGGGCACGGCGAACGGTGAGGGATCCCCCCAGCCTCGCCCCCAGGAGCTCCCACCGTGCACCCCCTCCGGCGCCTGCGCGCTGTCGCCTCCGCCGCGGCCCTCGTCACCCTGTCCGCCACGCTGCTCGCCGGCCAGCCGGCCGGCGCGCTGCAGCAGGTTCCGGGCGCGAACGTCCCTGCCCCGCTGCCGAGCAGCGGCACGGTCGGCGGCCTGAAGGTCGAGAACTCCTTCGTCTCGCACCTCGGCTGGGTCAAGCCGGGGGAGGCGTACCCCTCGCGGTTCCTCGTCTCGAACGCCAACGCCTCGGCGCGCAGCTTCTCGGTGAGCCTGCCCGAGACCAAGGGCATGCTCTGGACGCGCGCGTCCGCAGCGCTCGGCACGGTCGCCCTCAAGGGCGGCGTCGTGACCTGGAAGGTCCCGAGCCTCGACTCGGGCGCGCGGGCGGTCCTGATCCTCGAGGCCACGGCAGAGACGACCGCGCAGGAGCCGACCGTCGTCTGGCGCAATATCTCCAGCCGCGGCACCGTCACGACCGGGGGGTCCACGGCGGTGTTCGCGAGCCACGGACCCAAGGTCATCCCGCCGGCGGGCGGCTACGAGACGGCGCGCTACGGCGACCGCCCCTTCCCGGTGGTCCCGGTCGACTACACCGACTTCCAGCACACCCGCTCGTCGGCCAAGCTCGACAACACCATCAACGGCAAGAGCAACCCAGCGTCGACGTTCAACCTCTACCAGGAGATCTCGTACGGGCAGCTCTTCCCGAACGCCACGATCCCCTCGGTCAAGCTCAAGAACAAGAGCTACTCCACCGACCCGGCGCCGCTGCACTTCTCCACCATCAACGCCGCGACGACCAACACGTGCACCGGCGCGACCCTGGTCAACCCGCTGAACGGCGAGCCCAGCCCGCTCTACACCAGCCGGATCAAGGACGGCTGGTACCAGCTGCCCGGCATGCGGAGCTACTACGGCTCGGACGCGAACGGCTCGGCGGTCGTGGGCTCCCTCACCGGTGTCGCTGCCCTGCAGAACATCGACGGCGGCTGCGGGCCGACCGCCAAGCTGGCCTACGACGCCGCGGTCGTCGCAGACCCGGACATCGACTACAGCGACTACGACACGGACAAGGACGGCGTCGTCGACTTCTTCGAGGTCATCTTCGAGGGCTGCGGCGGCAACGGCGAGAGCCAGCTCAACACGGACAACGCCAAGTGCAACGGCGTGGCGTACGACAACGTGTGGCCGCACAGCTCCACCCTCGAGTCGACCTACACCGACCCCGTCACGGGCCTGTCGGGGTACGTCTCCAAGGACCAGCTCAAGGACTACGAGGGCCACCCCCTCTGGTACACCGACACCACGTACAAGAAGCACACGACCAAGAACATGGGCAACGCCCTGAAGGTCTTCGTGCGCGTGGGTCCCTACAACGTCAACCCCGAGACGGCCATCGACTACGCGTCCGTCATCTCGCACGAGTACGGCCACTCCCTCGGCCTGCCGGACTACTACTCGACCGGCAGCCGGGAGACGTACGGCGACTGGATGATCATGGCGACGGACAAGTCGCAGAACATGGACGTCATTGGCAAGAAGGAGCTCGGCTGGGTCGTCCCGGAGGTGCTCCCGACCGGCGTCACCAAGGTCAAGAACTGGCACGACACCAAGCGCGACACCGGCGCGATCCACTGGGTCACGCCGAAGGGCAAGCCCTACACGCTGTCCGACCGGAACGGCGACTTCGGCATCCACAACGGGCAGGCGTACTACGCGGCCCTGCCCGGCCGGAAGCTGCTCGACCCGAAGCTGATCACCGCCAACGGGGGCAAGCAGGTCTGGTACTCCGGCCAGGGCAACGACTTCGGCTGCGCCCCGCGGTCCGGCCACAACCTCGACCTCGCGATCCCCGGGCTCGCCGACCTGCCCGCGGGCACCAAGGTCAACCTGTCGTTCAAGAGCCTCTGGTCGATCGAGTGGGACTTCGACTACGGCTTCGTGATGACCGGCACTCCGGACTCGCACGGCACCTACACCTACAAGTCCCTCGCCTCGGCGAACAACTACACGACGCCGTCGGTGCTCAACCCCAACCAGAACGGCTGCCAGCAGACCTACGGCAACGGCCTCACGGGCACGAGCACCTCGGCCAAGGCGGGGACGGCCACGGTCGACCGGGTCGCCGGCACCTACGACACCCCGGAGTTCGTGGACGACAGCTACGACGTCAGCTCCCTGGCCGGCGTCAAGGGCGGCACCATCCGGTTCAGCTACTCGACCGACCCCGGCACGGCCAAGCTCGGCTGGATCATCGACAACCTCAAGGTGACGGCGACGGTCAACGGCGCCCAGAAGGTCGTCTACAGCAGCGGCTTCGAGGGCAAGGACGCGGGCAACGACCCGGTCGTCTACCCCGGCGGCTGCAAGGAGGACCTGACCGTCGACGGCGGACTGTGCACCACCGGGTTCCAGCTGCTGACCGCCGGTGCGCCGGCCGAGGCCGAGCACGCCTACCTGCTCGAGATGCGCGACCGCTCCGGCTTCGACTTCGACGGCCGCGGCCAGAACGACCGCGACGCGATCGGCTTCCAGCCCGGCGTGCTGCTGGACTACACCGACGAGGCGCACGGCTACGGCAACGCGGGCACCGACGACCCGCCGGCGCAGTCGCCGCTCGATGCGACGCCGACGCAGAAGAGCGAGACGCCGAACCTGAACGACGCGAGCTTCACCGAGGCCCGGGCGTCCTACAGCGACAGCAAGGCCAAGCCGCACTACGACAACTACACGCAGCCCGGCACCGGTGGGGCCGAGCCGTGGACGTTCGCCTACGACTGCCTGAAGCTGCACGTGGACTCGATGTCCGGTGACACCGGCAACGCGGCGTCGAAGTACGACCTCGTCGGCAACGTGACCTTCACGACCGGCGGCGGCTGCGCAACGTTCAACTACGGCTACACGTCGAACGCCGAGGTCGCCCGCCCGATCGGTGGCCCGGGCCTCCCGGTCGACGTGCCGAGCCCCGTGGCAGCCGGCGGGGGCAAGCCGGGCCTCGCCGCAACGGGCGGCCTCGGCGCGCCTGTCCTGGCGCTGATGGTGCTGCTCGGCTCCGCAGTGCTCGTGCGCCGGGTCCGGCGCACCGGCTAGCGCGGCGGCGCGCGATGATGGGCGCGTGCTGACCCTCGAGGACGTGACCGTCGTGCGCGGTGGCACGACGGTGCTCGACCGGGTCAGGGCGTCGTTCCCGGCGGGCCGGTGCACCGCTGTCGCCGGGCCGTCCGGTGCCGGCAAGTCCACGGTCCTGCGGCTCCTCGACCGGCTTCTGGAGCCCTCGTCGGGACAGGTGCTCTTCCACGGGCGCCCGCTTCCCTCGTACGACGTGCTCGAGCTCCGCCGCCGGGTGGGGCTGGTCCAGCAGGCACCCGTGCTGCTGGGTACGACGGTGCTGGCCGACCTCCGGGTCGGCCGGCCGGAGCTGACCGGGGACGAGGCCGTGGGGCTCCTCGAGCGGGCCGGCCTGGACCTGGCCCTCGACCGGACCACCGCGGACCTGTCGGGCGGCGAGGCGCAGCGGCTCTGCCTCGCGCGCGCCCTCGCGGTCGGCCCGGAGGTGCTGCTGCTCGACGAGCCGACGTCTGCCCTTGACGCCGTTGCTGCCCAGGCGGTCGAGCGGGTCGTGCGGTCTCTCGTCGGGGAGGGGCTCTCGGCGGTGCTGGTGAGCCACGACCTGCGGCAGGCCCGCCGGCTGGCGGACGACGTCGTGGTCCTCGAGCGCGGTCGCGTCGTCGAGTCGGGCCCCGCGTCCGAGTCCGCCTACTTCGAGGGGTCGGCATGAACCCAGCCGTCCCCTCCTGGTGGGGCGTCGCCGCGTCCGTCGCCCTCGTGGGCCTGACCCTCGTGATCGTGCTCCGGGAGCAGCTCGGGCTGACCCGTGAGGTGGCCATCGCGTCGGTGCGGGCCATCGTCCAGCTGGTCGCGGTCGGCGCCCTGCTCGGCGTGCTCTTCGACCACGCCGGTCTGCTCGGCGCCGTCGGCTGGGTGCTGGCGATGGTGCTCGTCGGCGCGGCGGTCGCTGGTCGTCGCGGGGCGGGAGTGCCTGGTGCGCAGGCGATCGCGGCCGCGTCGATCGCCGCAGGCACCGCCGTCACGCTGGGCCTGCTGGTGGCGGCGCAGGTCGTCGACGCGCACCCGCGTGTCCTCGTACCCGTCGGCGGCATGGTCGTGTCCGCGGCGACCCGCGGCACGTCGGTGGCGCTGCTGCGGATGGCCGAGGAGGCGGTCAGCGGCCGCCGCCAGGTCGAGGCCAGGCTCGCCCTCGGGCTGCCGGGCGCTGTCGCCTTCGCGCCGCACCGCCGTACCGCCCTACGGGCCGCGCTGGTCACCGACATCGACGCCGTGAAGACCGTCGGGCTCATCTCGCTGCCCGGTGCGATGACCGGACTGCTCCTCGCCGGCGTCGACCCGCTCACGGCCATCCGCTACCAGGTCGTCGTGATGTGGATGATCCTGGGCGCGGTCACGGTCTCTACGGCAGTGGCGGCTCGGCTCGCCGTGAGCCGGCTCTTCGACGACGCCGAGCGGCTGGTCTGATGCTCGTCCACCCCTGGGACGCCGGGACAGCGGACGAGTGGCGCGCGTTCGTCGCGGCCCAGACCGTCGGCACGCTCGTGGTCCCGACGGGCGACCTGCCCGTTGTCGTCCCGACCCACTACGTCTGGGACGGGACCGCGGTGCTGCTCCACCTGGCGCGTCCGAACCCGGCCCTGAAGGCGCTCGGCCAGCGTGCCCTGTTCAGCGTGCACGGCGACTGGGCGTACGTCCCTGCCGCAGCCAAGGCGATCGGCGACGAGGACCCCGCGCTGGGGATCCCGACGAGCTACTACGCGGCGGTCACCTTGACCTGCGACGTCGAGGTGCTCGAGGGGCCGGAGCTGCTGGACGTGCTGCGCGCGTCCCTGCTGCGCTTCGAGCCCGGGTCCGGCGTCGCCGACCCGTCCGTGCACGAGCGCAAGCTGCCCGGGATCCGCGGGCTGCGACTCACGCCGACCGGCGTGCAGGCCAAGTTCAAGTACGGCGGCAACGTCGACGACGCCCACCGCGCGCACATCGCGGAGGACCTCCCGCCAGGGGCGCGGGCGCACCTCGAGCGCCGGACCCCGATGATGGACGGATGAACCCCCACGACGCTGCGGCCCCGCGATGAGCATCACCGGCAAGGACCTGCTGGGCGGCCCGCCTCCCACGCTGCTGCCCGAGGAGCCGGGCGCGACGCTCCTCGCCGCCCAGGCCGACCCGGCCACTGTCGCGGCGCAGCACCCCACGTCGAGCGCCGCCTGGGCAGCCCTTGCGGACGACGCCTGGGGGCGAGGGGCCGTCATCGAGTCGTACGCCTATGCCCGCACCGGCTACCACCGCGGCCTCGACGCGCTGCGCCGGAACGGCTGGAAGGGCTTTGGCCCGGTGCCGTTCGACCACGCGCCGAACCAGGGCTTCCTGCGTGCGCTGTTCGCCCTGGGCCGGGCCGCCGACTCGATCGGGGAGACCGAGGAAGCAGACCGGATCAGCCAGTTCCTGGACGACTCGGACCCGACCGCGGCGACGAAGCTGACTGCCTGAACCCTTGCGTCCTTTTCTCTGAGCCTGACCGAGGCGCCAGATCCAAGGACGTCACGACGCCGGCGGGCTGACCCTGCGGCCGAGTCCCAGCAGGGTGCTCGCACCGGGCAGGCTGGTCAGCGAGGCGATCCGCTCGTTGGTCTCCGCGATCGTGCGGAGCACCGGGAGCAGGTCGCGCTGCACTCGGGTCATCGCCTCGGGCAGCGTGCTCACGACCGGGTCGTCGAGCACCTCAGCCACCCGGTGCAGACCTGGTGTGAGCTCGTCGACCAGCCCCTCCATCTTGGTGGCGAGCCGGTTCAGGGTCTGCACGGTCTCCTTGGCGCCCGCTGTCGCGTCGGACAGGTTGCGCACGGCGGCGCTCAGGTCGGCCACCGCGCCCGGCAGCGCAGCCAGAGCGGCCGTCTGCGCCTGCAGGACCGACAGCACGCTGCTCGTCACGAGGTCGAGCCCGGGGATCTTCGCCACGAGCTCCACGTTACGGCTAGACTTCCTCCGCAAGAGGCCTTCCGCACTTGCGGAGGCCTTTCTCCATGCTCGACAGGGAGTACGTCATGCCGGCACTGGTGCTCATCGGCGCCCAGTGGGGGGACGAGGGCAAGGGCAAGGCGACCGACCAGCTCGGTGGCCAGGTCGACTTCGTCGTCAAGTTCAACGGAGGCAACAACGCCGGCCACACCGTCGTCATCGGTGGTGAGACCTACGCCCTGCACCTGCTGCCGAGCGGCATCCTCAGCGCCGGCTGCACGCCGGTCATCGCGAACGGCGTCGTCATCGACCTCGGCGTGCTGTTCTCCGAGATCGACGGGCTCGAGGCGCGGGGAACGTCCTGCGAGAGGCTCCTCGTCTCGTCGAACGCACACGTCATCCCGTCGTACAACCGGGTCCTGGACAAGGTCACCGAGCGCTTCCTCGGATCCCGCAAGATCGGGACCACCGGCCGCGGCATCGGCCCGACCTACGCCGACAAGATGAACCGGGTCGGCATCCGGGTGCAGGACCTGTTCGACGAGTCGATCCTGCGCGCCAAGGTCGAGGGCGCCCTGGACCTCAAGAGCCAGGTGCTGTTGAAGGTCTACAACCGCAAGGCACCCACCGTGGACGCGGTCGTGGAGGACCTGCTGTCCTACGCCGACCGGCTCAAGCCG